>NZ_CAJHBH010000026.1:0-41931 GCF_904846585.1 Psychrobacter sp. H7-1 | reverse complement strand
GACAGTTATGAGGCTATTGTCGATGCCACTTGCTTGGCTTGGAATAATTTGCTTAAACAGCCACAAAGAATTCGGTCGTTAACTGCTCGTGCTTGGGCGCAACTTTAATTGTTGGGTTTGGTATAATATAATCATTTAGATAATAGCGTGCTTTAATCTCACCGCCATAGTGTTTGGCATCTGATTGATGATAATCAACCAACCTAAAGCCTTTCGACTCCCCTTCGGTCACTAAGTCTTGAGTTTTTGCATAGATATAGTCGTCTGTATCGTTATAAAACACAGAGGTACTCAGGTCAAAGTTTTTATTATTGTCATAGCGCAGGCTAAGCTCGATACCATCGGTAGACTCTTTATCCAGCTGTAGATTACCACGCTCCCAAGTATTGGTAGCCAAGTGAGCACCATTGGCATACAGCTCTTGTGAGGCAGGCAATCGTTCAGAGTGGCTAACGCGAGCGGAGATTTGGGTCGTCGGTGTCAGGTAACGCCCAGCTTCTAAACTCAAAGAGTGTGCGCTATCAGATTTGGAGATATTGTTATCCATATCTTCGATTTTTTGAATATCTTGACGGCCGCCAAACTGTACATACCATAAGTCTTTACCCTGCTTTGCAAGCTTGGCAGCGGTACTGTCGGTAGGCAGAGTGCTGCTGCCGTGATTATGACCCAGATGATCTTGCTGTGTCTTAGAAGATTGGGCACCTAATCTGCCGGCGTCATTAATTTGGGCACCAGAATAAGTCGGTGTTAAACGCTCAATAATATAAGTGTCTAGTTGATTGCGTCTGGTCTTTGGTAAATAGGCTTCTAGCCCCTCTGCGGAGAATTTGCTATTGGCATAATCGACACCAATGATTCCTTTCATATAACCTAAATTACCGACCTGATGGGTGGCATGAGTGGCCTGAACGGTCGCCCCAAAGGCCTTGTTTTTGAATGTGGTACCGACAACCCCTTCATCAATTTCATCATGCTGATAATCGGTATAACTAAACTTTGTTGCCAGTTTATCAATACCGGTTAAGGGTACCAAATGCTCGGTTTGAATCTGATACACATCGGATTTTAATTTAACGTAAGGCAGCTCGCCATGTTCATGGTGATGCTCATGCTCGTCATGGTCATGGTCATGGTCGTGTTCGTCATGTTCGTGTTCATGTTCTTGGTGTTCATGCTCTTCATGTCCATGTTCGTCATGGCCGTGTTCATGTTCGTCATGTCCATGTTCGTGCTCTGTATGCCCATGTGCTTCGTGTCCGTGCTCTTCATGGTCATGATCGTGATGCTCATGCGCCCCATGCTCGTGCTCATCTAAGCCGCACGTCAGTCTATTTATACGGTGCTCATCTGGCTGACAGTGGTTATGCACATGAAACGGCAGACCATAGTCTGAGTCTTGACGCTGATAAGAGAAGCCAACATAGTCAAGCTCATCCACATAGGTAAAGCCAATACTGGCATTGTCTTGCTTATACCAGCTGTTCTCGACTTTGTCATAACGTGACTTGGGTACTTTCACATCATCTAAATCGGTCTTTTGAAAACGCCCCGTCCACTGCCAATTGTCATTTAGCTGACCATTTAACTGGGCGTAGCCTAGATAGCCGTCTGTGGCTTGCTGCCCAATCAAGCCAAATTGGCCACTGACTGTGTCATTCATCGGCTCGGAGGGGATGGTGTCATCGACCACATTGACCACACCGCCAATAGCACCGCCGCCATACATTAGGGCAGAGCTGCCTTTGATTACCTCAATCTGTTTGGCGCCAAGCACAGGCACAGAGACTTGGTGATCGGGTGATATTTGTGACGCATCTTGTACCAGCATGCCATTTTGAGCCACTTGTACTCTAGGTGCAGTTTGACCTCGGATGATAGGGCGTGTGGCACCTTGACCAAAGGTATCTGAGTTGACACCGGGCTCATTTGCTAGTGCATCGCCCAAGGTGGATTTGCCTTGCTGCATAATCTGTGACTGGGTGATGACGCTGGTTGCGGTCGCCATATCCCCCGCTTGTGGCTCAAACGCACTGGCGGTAACCACAACGGGCGCCAGCTCAACCGAAGGCTTATCTTCTGCTAATGCCGCTGTGCTATAGGCGCCCAGTGCTGCTAATGTGGCTGCTTGGAGCAAATACGGCAGCTTGGCAGATGCAGCGGGCAACTTACTGTTTTGGATACAGATCGCTTGGGTATATAGACGGATACTCATCATTAGTGGCGATAAAGGGCGGTTGGTTCGGTTTTGTTGGCATTGGTGGTTTTGATAGTTTGTGAGCATGGGCTTACCTAAACAATAAAAATGAATGCCGCTAGGCAGGTTAGAGTACATTTCGGTAAAAATGTTATGTTATACTATAACATAACGTTTAAAAAGGTAACAATAACTTACACCGTCTATTCGCCCCATTATTGTTTTTAAGGTACCCACTAACCATGCAATACCGTTATCTATCCTTGATGATTTTAGTTATTTCTCACTCTTCTTTCGCACAAGATGACATGCCTCACACACCGCCTATTAGCGATAACGACATCACTCACCCCGAAGTCGTACTGCCGACCATCACCGTAAAATCAGCAGCCAGTCCAGTCTCTACCCACACGGTCACAATACAGGATCAACAGATTGATACGCATACATTAGGCGAGGCGTTAGAGAAGATATCAGGGGTTCACTCTGGCAGCTTTGGCCCACACTCAGGCTCGCCTATTATTCGCGGGTTACAAGGCAATCGCGTTAGTATCAATGAAGATGGTACGAACGTTAATGGGCTCAATGCCATCAGTCCGGCGACCAACTTGCTGTTTGATCCGGTCTTTAGTCACCAGATTACAGTGAATAAAAACAATTCAGTGATCGAATCAGGCGGGCGTGCCATCGGCGGCAGTGTGGACATTGACAGTGGATTAATCTCACGGCAAATAGAGGACAAACCTCAAAATCTCACGTTGGCTATTAAAGATGGAACCAATGCCCCTCGCTCACAGGGCATAAAAGCCAATATGAATAACGAGGACAACCTAAGCATTAATCTGTTGTACTCGGCGCAGCGTCAAGGGCATTACGATATTGCTGGTGATAGCAAGGCGAAGGTCTGTCAAACAGACTTGGTTCGCAGCAATGAATACGGCTTGGGGGTAAATACAGTATTAGCAGACGCCTGCCAAAAGCATGTCGAAAAAACCACCACCTTTAATCCCAAATCGAGACAGTATTTTTATACCGATTATGTTGACCCGAGCACGCTTGAATATACGCAGACCTATTATGACTATGGTTTATCGCCAGGGGATGTTTATACCAATTATGGCGGCTATGGTACGGCAGAGAACCCACAATACGAGCCAGATCAGCCCGAATATGCAGAGCGCATTAGCAAGATTAGCGATGTGACAGAGAATTATCATAATAAGCTTGGGAATAGCCATTTAGACAATCGCCGCTTGGGGATATCGGGTAGTTATTTTTTTGATAATGGCTATATTGCTGCTGCTTTGGATAACAAAACCAGCCGTTACGGCTTGCCTGGGTTCTCAATGTCCAATCTAAATTACAATCAAGATTACACCGCAAATGTCCCGGTGCAAATCGATGCGGAGCAGACGAAGTATTTGCTAGAGTCGCAAGTTGATTTGACGTATGACTGGTTCAATCAGCTTAATGTGAATATGGCCCATATCAAGGAGCGTAATGAGGAGCTGCTGGGTGATGATGTCGCCAATCATTATGACTTTGATACTTATAATGCCACTGTAGTCACTCAGCATCAGCCAAGTCTAGGTAAGCTTGGCGTGCTATCTGGAAAGCTGGGCGCTGATTTGTCGTATCGTGATATTAGGGGTAGGGGCGAGCAGCGTTATTTGCCCGATGTCGATACCCAAAAGCAGGCACTGTTTGTCAAAGAAAGTCTGCCGTTAGATTATCTGACATTAGGGGCAGGCTACCGCTATGAGAAAGTGACACACAAGATTCAAGGCAGCGATTTTAAACCCTCTAGCAAGTCACCGAATTATGAAAAACTGCTCGATACGAATTTTAATCTAAATAGTTATGAGCTGTCCGCCAAGCTGGATGTTAATGACTATTTGGCATTTAATCTGCGTTATACCAACTCTGAGAGAGCCCCTGAGGTGAATGAGCTGTATGCCAGTCAGGCGCACTTTAGCAGTATGGCGCATGAAGAGGGTAATCAGACACTAGATTCAGAAAAGGTCGCCAGTACCGAGCTTAGTGCACTGATTAACTATCAAGATATCGACGTTGTCGCCACTGCGTATCAACATGATTTTGATGGTTATTATTCGCTTAGACCCTCAGGGACGACCTTTTTGGCCAATCGGTTGCCTTTAAAGTATTGGCAACAAATAGACACTAAGGTGAGCGGCTTTGAGATTGATGCAAGCAAGCGCTTTGATTTTGATCAGTATGGTGATGTGACGGCGCATCTTTTTGCTGATTTGGTGAAGAATAAGCCCAAAGACGGTGAGACAAATGGCGAGTATCTCACCAATATCCCAACCGACCGTTATGGCATTGGTCTTAATTGGCAAAACAACAGCTGGGAGAGTGAGATAAACTTTGTGCACTACGCTAAGCCCAAGTATTTAGGGAAAGAGATTAACACTGAGGTGGCGCTGCCCAGCTATAACATGATGGATGTGAGTATCGCCAAAACCATTAATGGTTGGGCCGATTCTAGGGTTAAGCTTTTTGCTAATGCCAGTAACTTATTGGATGAAGAGGCCAGACCGCACGCATCGCCTCTAAGATACATTGCTCCATTACCAGGGCGCAGTATCAATGCCGGCATTACGGTTGATTTTTAGGGTTTGGCTAAGTTGGCTAAGTGCTTTAAACCAAGCGCATTAAAGCAAGCCAGCTACACATTGGTATATTTGCTCGCCTCAGGCATCCAGCGGTGAATCAGCTGGGTGACCTCCGCCTTACGATTGTCATCATTAATTAGGCGTTTAGCCAAATGACTGGCGATCATCAATAGGTTTTCATCACGGGTCAAATCGGACACATAATAGCCAATATTACCGGTTTGACGCTTGCCAAGCAGCTCACCTGGGCCACGCAATTGTAAGTCTTTTTGAGCAATCACAAAGCCATCATTACTGTCACGCAGTACATTGAGACGCTCGATGCCAGTTTCTGATAATGGGGTTTGGTATAGCAGCACACAGAAGCTTTTGGTCGAGCCACGCCCAACACGGCCACGCAGCTGATGCAGCTGTGATAACCCCAAACGCTCGGCGTTTTCTATCACCATCAATGAAGCGTTAGGCACATCGACGCCGACCTCAATCACGGTCGTTGCGACCAATAAATCAAGCTCGGCGTTCTTAAATGCAGCCATAATCTCTTGCTTTTCTTTTGATTTCATTTTGCCGTGTACCATGCCGATACGGATATCCAAACGCTCGCTTAAATCGGCAAAAGTGGCTTCAGCCGCTTGCGCATTTAAGGTACTTGAATCATCAACCAGTGGGCAGACCCAGTACGCTTGCTTGCCCTCTTTACAGTTAGCGGCGATGCGCTCAATCACCTCATCACGGCGGGCACGGTCAATGGTAACCGTGGTAATCGGGGTACGCCCTGGCGGCAGCTCATCAATAATAGAGGTGTCCATATCGCCATAGGCACTCATCGCCAGCGTACGCGGAATCGGAGTGGCTGTCATAATCAGCTGGTGCGGGGTGCTATTGGCCACGCCTTTGTTGGTCAATGCCATACGCTGCTCAACCCCAAAGCGGTGCTGCTCATCAATAATCGCCAGTCCCAATTTGGCAAATACCACCGCATCTTGAAACAGTGCATGGGTACCGACCACAATCTGAACCTCATTCTCGGCGACATCAGCCAGTGCTTCACGGCGCTGCTTAGCGGTTTGCTTGCCAGCCAGCCAACCCACACCGATGCCTAATGGCTCAAACCAAGCCTTAAAGTTAATCAGATGCTGCTCGGCTAAAATCTCAGTGGGCGCCATGACCGCCACCTGCCAGCCACTATCAAGGGCATAACAGGCTGCCAATGCCGCGACTAAAGTTTTACCAGCACCGACATCACCTTGTACCAAGCGCAGCATTGGAATGGAGGTCGCCATATCACTGGTAATCTCCTTAATCACTCGGTCTTGCGCACCGGTTAAGCTAAAGGGCAGGTTGGCTAGCAGCTTCTCAGCCAGTGGGCTATCACCATCACATTTAGGCGCTTTGTGTTGATGCAGCTGCTTACGGCGATATAGCATGCTTAATTGGTGTGCGGTCAGCTCCTCCACAATCAGTCGCTGGCAGGCAGGGTGAGTGCGCGCTTTTAACTGCTCAAGCTGCGCCGCTTGCAACGTAATATCGGTATGCATCGGCGGGGTATGGATTAAGGTCAATGCCTCAAACAACGTTAAATGCTGCCAACTTGGGGCGCTGTTGGGTGATGGGCTGGTTTGCTGAGATGCTGCCGAGCTAGGCAGGCCATAGCTATTGGTCGGTAGCGGTGCTGGCAAGTGATTAACGGCTTGCCAGTCGGCCTCATCAAACACTGTTAAAGGCAGGCCTTGCTGATGAACGGTCTGTAGTGCCAGTTTGACCAAGGTACGTA
Source organism: Psychrobacter sp. H7-1 (assembly GCF_904846585.1). Classification (NCBI taxonomy): domain Bacteria; kingdom Pseudomonadati; phylum Pseudomonadota; class Gammaproteobacteria; order Moraxellales; family Moraxellaceae; genus Psychrobacter; species Psychrobacter sp. H7-1. The sequence continues at coordinate 35,324 of NZ_CAJHBH010000026.1, read as the reverse complement.
GTTTGTTTTGATGCAGCCCCTTAACCGCAGGATAAATGGGCTGTAGGCCGGTGTTTACCACAGGCGCACCGGCCGTCACCATATTGTATTCAGGGTGGGCCATCTGCATGCCGTAGCGGCTGATTTTGACTTCACCAAACAGCCTGAGCCGTGTGCCGAGCGTCATGGTCTGTACCAAGCTTGCATAGACCTTAAAAAAGCGCAGCTGAATGGCGCCAGTGGCATCTTCAATGACCACCGTCATACCGCCACGTTTGTTATCCACATAAGTGACTTGCCCTTCTATAAGCGCCGACTGCCCGTCTTGTAAGTCGCTGATATTGACCAAACGGCTGCGGTCTTCATAATCACGCGGCAGATGCAGTAGCAAATCAAACAAGCGTGACACACCCAGCTGCTCAAGCTGACCCTCAATTTTACTGCCCACACCAGCCAACACCTGAACAGGCAAGTCGACAGCGGTTTGTCTTTGGTTCACGGGTGTGTGCGAGGCGGGCGTATGAGTGTTTGAGGGGATTGGCATAGTGCGTCTCTCGATTGGCAAAATTTAAGAGCTATTGATTAAAAATGGGGTAAATCTGTCGCCTTATAGCCCCTTTATCATAAGATTATAGAGGATATTTTACCGGTTCATCAGGGCTTATTATATATACTGTATCTGGGCTAAGATTTTTTGAGTCCAGACTGTTATCATACGCATATTATTGGCTTTATGAATAGTGGTTTTGATAAGCGCTGTTTTTTGCGTCCGCTTTGTGTGAGCTTACCATCTCAATCCGCCAGTTTTTCCCCTTATAAAGATACCCGTTACCGGAGCCGTCATGCGAGCCTCAACCCAACATGTGCAAGACAGATTAAACCAACCTTATGATCACCAGCGCAGCTCACAGTTGCCTATCGGTACAGCAGTGATTGTGGCTTGGCTGGCTGGGGCGATGTTTATGCTGTCTTTGGCGCCCTATGGCTACTGGATTATCGCACTGATTTCCCCCGCTTTACTGTATGCGCTACTGCTTGGTGATATGAGCAATAAGCGTGCTTTTATTATCGGTGAAGCGTATGGCATGGGGCTTTGGTGTGTGGGCGCATTCTGGCTATACACCTCGATCCATGATTATGGGGATGTGCCCATGCCGCTGGCCCTATTGGCCATTGCGGTGATGGGGCTGGGCATGGGGCTATTTCATGGTTTTATGGCGCTGATATTTAACCGCTTTGTCGGTAAGCAGCCGCTGGCCTTTGCTGCGCTTTGGGTGCTGCAAGAGTGGATGAAGACTTGGCTACTGACAGGTTTTCCTTGGCTATTTGTCGGATATGCTTTTACCGAGCAACACTGGTTGTCATCATTAGCGCCTGTGGCTGGTGTATTTGCCATCTCTTTTGTGGTTGTTTTACTGGCAGCAAGTTTAGTCGATTTGTTCCGCAAGCGCGGCGGTTATCTGCTGGTTTCGATACTATTTTTAGCGTTAAGTATTGGTTTGTGGTTGACAGATCCGGCGTGGACGCAGCCTAAGCCCAATACCCCCAATCTGAAAGTCTCCTTAGTACAAGGTAATATTCCTCAAGATTTAAAGTGGCTTACCGAATACCGCTATAAGACGCTTGAGATTTATGCCAAGCTAAGCAGTACGGAGTGGGACCAGGATATGGTGGTATGGCCAGAGTCCTCTATTCCTATGTTCCAGACAGAAGCTTGGCCATTTATTGCCGAGGTGGTCAAAGTCGCAAAAGACACGGACACCACTTGGGTCACTGGCATTCCTTACAAAGATGAGTCGGCTTATAATCCTGAAACGGACAAATACGCACCGTTTTATAACAGCGTGATTGCGCTTGGCGCTCAGGCTGATGGGCTATATAAAAAGCAAAATCTCGTACCCTTTGGTGAATACATCCCTTTTCAAGGGGCGCTGGATTTATTCCCCAATTTGGCCGGTAGCAATGAAGTATTAAGCTATAGCCGTGGTCCAAAAGACCAATTGCCTCTAAAAGTGCGCGGCCACAATCTTGGCGCTGCCGTGTGCTATGAAGTGGCCTATCCAGATACCACGCGCCGCAATGCGCAAAATACCGACTTTTTATTAACCATCTCCAATGATGCTTGGTTTGGTACTTCAGCGGGCCCCTTGCAGCATTTACAAATGGTGCAAATGCGCTCGCTTGAGACCGGCCGCTGGTTTATGCGTGCGACCAATACCGGAGTGACTGCCATTATTGACCATAAAGGTCGTATTGTGGCACAGGCTCCCCAGTTTGAGCGTACGGTGCTGCGTGGTGAGGTGCAGTCGCGTACCGGCATGACGCCCTATGTTCGCTTTGGTAATTATCCTATTTTGATACTTATTGGGCTGTTTTTAGTGTTAAGCTATCTGGCTAAGCGCGCGCAACAATAAGCGTTAATTAGGATGAATTAATACTTCAATCCTTGAGTGTGATGTGTAAAAATATACTGCTAATCCACAAATAGGATGGGGCGTTTTCACAAAAGGTAGCAAATTGCGATATAATAGCAAGAAACGTGACCGGTTCTGACGGTAATATGGCGCCATAGTCTAGAGATTACAGGGAGTTGACTCATATTAGAGCTTAGCTACTTAGTTTCAAAAAGTACCATATTACAGAGGAACTTACTCTCTTAAACCTTTATCAAATTATACAGATAGGTGACCTATGGCAGATGCAAGCCAAAATAAACCGAAGAAAGAATTTATGTATGCTCTAGTGGGCACTGCTGCTTTTTTGGCTATCGTACTTCTTATTGGTATCTCAGCCTTCTTACGCCCAGCAGGCCATCATGTGGCCCCTGAAGCTGCTGTAGAAGAAACCACTGAAGAAGCCGCGGCACCTGAAGCTGCTGCAGCACCTGCCACAGAAGCCGAAGCTACTGCTGAGGCCGACCCTGCTACTGCCGAGACCGCTACTGCTGAAGCGCCTGCCGCTGGTACCGAAGCTGCACCTGCTGCAGATACCGCTACTACCTCAGACACTAACGCTGAAGCTGAAGCTGCTGCGCCTACAGCTACTGATGCCGCTGAACCTGCTACTGATACAGACACACAAAAGACTGCTCAGTAATTTTTTTAGATAGCTGCTAAACCCTTATAGAACCAGCGTTAAAGCCCGTTCAGTCTTTATGACTGTACGGGCTTTTTTGGGTAGTATTAAAATTTTTTTTCTTTACCCTGCTGTAAGTCCATGAAACAATACTGCAGTTTTTTTTATGAAACTGAAAGTTATCTCCCTATTAACTTTTGATAACCTGAAGACATAAAATTACGCTAACTTCAAAACAGAGTGAGACGATGGCTCTCCCTGATTGTTAGAGTCAGCTTCTCTGTTATAGATCTAAGGAATAGAAATTATGAGTAGTGTAAACTCTCAAAACACAGAGTCTTCTGCTGAATTTAAGGGACTAGACAATGGCTTTATGGGGCATCCCCAGCCGCTACGTTCCTTATTCTTCACCGAAATGTGGGAGCGCTTTTCTTACTACAGTATCCGCCCTTTACTGGTGCTGTTTATGGTGGCCTCTATTAGTAATGGCGGCTTTGGATTCGATGATACCACTGCGACTGCCATATATGGTATTTTTGCCGGAACTTTGTATCTTGCTGCGGTACCAGGTGGCTGGCTTGCTGATAATTGGTTAGGTCAAGAGCGTGCCTTATGGTGGGGTAGTATCATCATTGCGCTGGGCCACTTATGTATCGCTTTGTCTGCCTTATTTGGCATGTCTATGTTTTTTATTGGTCTGGTCTGTATTGTGCTAGGTTCAGGCTTATTTAAAACCTGTATTTCAGTGATGGTCGGCGCTTTATATCCCAAGGGTGACTCGCGCCGTGACGGTGGTTTTACCCTGTTTTATATGGGCATTAACATTGGTGCCTTATTGGCTGCACTGATTGTTGGTGTGTTTAAAGAACAGCAAATGTGGCATGTTGGCTTTGGTGTCGGTGGTTTGGGTATGTTGGTGTCGTTATTGGTATACCGTTTTGCTGCCCGCAAAAACCTAAAGCGCTTTGCGAAAGCCAAAGGCATCACCCCTGAATGGGAAGTGGCCAACGATCAGTATCAAAATGTCGGCCGCTGGGTGGGTCTGTTTTTAGCGATTTTAATTGCGCTCATTGTGCTTGTGGCTACTGGTGTTATGCCTTTTAACCCCAGTCTGGTTGCCGAATACATGACCTATATTATTGCCGCCACTGTGCTGCTGTATTTTGGTTATATGTTTGTCTCCCCTAAGCTTGATAAGACCGATAAGCTGCGTTTGCTGATTTGTTTTATTTTAATCATCGGCTCAACGTTATTCTGGTCAAGCTTTGAGCAGCAGCCCACTTCATTTAACTTGTTTGCCGATCGTTATACCGATCTTAATGTCATGGGCTTTGATGTACCAAGCATTTGGTTCCAGTCATTAAACCCCATCTTTATCCTAATGCTGGCGCCCATTGTGAGTATCATTTGGGTGTGGTTAGGTAAGCGTAATCTTGAACCTAACAGTATGGCCAAGTTCTCTTTGGGTATGCTATTGGCGGCAGCAGGGTTTGGTTTGATGACGATGGCCTCTAAACTGGTGGTCGCTAATCCAGACACTCTAGTATCGCCTTTGTGGCTCACAGGCAGTTTGTTGTTATTAACTTTGGGTGAGTTGGCATTAAGTCCTGTCGGTTTATCTTCAATGACTAAGCTTGCGCCAAAAGGCATGCAAGGTCAAATGATGGGTCTGTTCTTCACTTCTGTGGCCATGGGTAACTTAGTTGCTGCCTTCTTTGGCGGTCATGTGTCAGCAGATACCATTGATGGCTTGCCTGGCCTGTTCACCACCATGACCATCTTCTTGGTAGTGACCGCTTTAATCTTGCTGGCTTTATCAAAACCGGTCAGAGCCATGTTAGACCGCAGTGAAGCGGAAGATGAACGCCGCAATGCTGTTTAAATAAGCTTTAGATTCATGGTAAGCTTTTAAGCTGCTTACTAACTGAAAACGGTTCAACAAATCAAACGTGTTACCATAATCTGGTAGCACGTTTTTCACATTTGAAATTGGCAAAAAAACCACAATAAAAAACACACCATTTATCCCGAGGAACATTATGAGTAAGTCTGTCATCCAAGAGCGTATCCATCAATTACGCCAAGTTCTAAAAAATAACGAAATCAGCGCCCTGATCATCCCATCGGCTGATCCTCATTTATCTGAGTATCTGCCTGAGTATTGGCAGGGTCGTCAGTGGCTATCGGGCTTTACAGGCTCTGTGGGTACTTTGGTTGTGACTCATGACTTTGCAGGTCTGTGGGCGGACAGCCGTTATTGGGTACAAGCAGCGGCACAATTAGAGGGGACTGGTATTACCCTACAAAAACTACAACCAGGCTCTCCTAATCACGCCCAGTGGCTGGGTGAGTATTTAAAGGCCGGCGATAGTGTGGCCATCGACGGCAATGTGTTGTCACTGGCTGAACAAGATCGCCTGTTAGATGCTTTCGATGAGGCGGCTGAAAGTGAAGAGGAGGGTATCCGTCTGGTCACTGAGCTGGATTTATTAGGCGAGATTTGGCAAGACCGTCCGGCGCTGCCTGTGGCTCAGCTTTATCCCCATGATACGCAGTTTGTGTCACAGTCGGCGCAAGAGAAGCTGGCCGAAGTGCGGGCGCATATGGCGCAAATTGGCGCCACCCATCACCTCATCTCAAGCTTAGATGATATCGCATGGCTGACCAACTTACGTGGCAGTGATGTCGATTACAACCCTGTATTTTTGGCACACATGATAGTCACTGCAGATAAGGCAACGCTTTATATTGACAATGCCAAAGTGGGCGAGGATATCGCCAAATTATTAAGTGACGCCGGTATTAGCGTGGCAGATTATGATCAAGTTCAAGGTGCTTTAAGTGAGCTAACGCCAGAGGATTTATTGTTATTAGATCCCAATAAGGTGGCAGTAGGCACCTTAAATGACTTAGGCGATGACATTGCTATGATTGAGCAAGTTGCGCCAAGCACATTGCTAAAATCCGTCAAGTCTAAAGAGGATATCGAGCATGTGCGTGAGGCCATGCGTCAAGATGGTGCGGCATTGTGTGAGTTCTTTAGCGAGTTTGAAGCACGTTTACATCAAGGCGAACGCTTAAGCGAGCTTGATGTGGACAGTATGTTGATTGATGTGCGTAGCAAACAGCCGCACTATGTATCACCAAGCTTCCCAACCATTGCCGGCTTCAATGAAAATGGGGCGCTGCCACATTACCGTGCCACAGAAGATAAATTTAGCTACCTTGACGGTGATGGACTGTTATTAATTGACTCTGGTGCTCAGTACCAAAACGGCACCACCGACATTACCCGTGTGATTGGTATTGGCCAAGTTAATGAGACGCAAAAACGTGACTTTAGCATGGTGTTAAAAGCACACATTGCCTTAGCCAAAGCCTGTTTCCCAGATGGGATTGCTTCACCACTGATTGATGCGATTTGCCGTGCACCACTGTGGCAAGCCCAAATGGATTACGGTCATGGTACCGGCCATGGTGTTGGCTATTTCTTAAATGTGCATGAAGGCCCGCAGGTCATTGCTTATGCGGCGAGCAACCCACCAGAGCGTGCCATGAAGGTGGGTATGATCTCAAGTAATGAGCCTGGTTTGTACCGTGAAGGCCGCTGGGGGATTCGCATCGAAAACCTAGTGGTGAACCAGCCTGTGCCAACACCGCAAGAGACTGAGTTTGGTCATTATCTAAACTTTGAAACGGTTACGTTATGCCCAATTGATACCCGTTTGGTAGAGCCAAGCTTGCTTAACCAAGACGAAATAGAGTGGTTGAACGACTACCACAGCCACGTATTCAATGAGCTAAAAGACCGTGTTTCAGGGGCGGCTTTGGCGTGGCTGACTGAGCGCACAAAAGCCATCTAACCCCTCACTTCATTTAAGGCTGTGGCGTATTGACGTCACGGGATGTATAAAGTAAAAAATCCGCCCAACTTATGTGTTGGGCGGATTTTTTAGGGCTTGTCTTTTGCTTCAAGGCTTCAGCCGGTATGTAAGCCCTACAATAGCCACTCAATAGGCAGCAAAGAGCACACCCAAACGCCAAGTCGAGAAAATAGGCTACTGTGTGGCTCGTTATCATACTCGACAGTATTACCGTTATCTAAGGTCTGCCAGTGTAATTTACCTTGCGGGGTTTTGCTCACCTTATAACTGTACTCCATTTGTTTTTGCTTCATATTGTCTGCCAGATAACTTGCCATCTGCTCGCTATCAAACACCAAGCCCATTTCTGTATTTAATGCAGCAGAACGAGGGTCCATATTAAAAGAGCCCACAAACAGCGTTTTATTATCAATAATAAAGGTCTTAGCATGTAAGCTGGCACCACTGCTTTTGAGAATACCGCCATGATTTTTGGTGATGACTGTGGCCTGCGGTTTAAGCTCATATAAGGCGATGCCGGCGCGTAACAGTGGTTTGCGATATTTGGCATAGCCGGCATGTACCGGAATAACATCGGTTGCGGCTAGAGAATTGGTGAGGACGGCGACTTGTTTGCCCTGTTTGGCCAGGCGCTGAAACAGAGCAGTACCTTGCTTGGCGGGTACGAAATAGGGAGAGATTATCAGTAGCTCCTCACGGGTGCCCTGCATTAAGGGAACAAGATGAGCCAGTACCGAGTCCGCCTCTTTCGATTTTTGTAATCCCTTTGCAGGATCATCACTAATCAGCCGTACCTGAGTCCAAATTAGCGGCAATGAGCCTTCACGAAGTTGTTTGACAAAGCTGGACTCTCCCAGCTCTTTTAAGAAAATCTGCGTTTGTTTATCGGTTGCAGGTGTGGTATCAAAAGGCGCGGGGGCGTGTTGCTTAATGATGCTTTGGAGCGGATAAGCAGACTGACTTGCCCAGTAGCGGTCAAAGTCTTGCTCCACATCTTCGGCCACGGGTCCAACAGCCGCCATGTCTAAATCTGCAAACATTACCCCGCTACCAAAGCCAAAATATTCATCACCGACGTTACGCCCGCCCGCTATGGTCACCAGACCATCTGCTGTAAAAGACTTATTGTGCATGCGCCGATTTAGCCTAAAGAAGTCACTAAGATAGCCCAAAGGCCGAAGGGTACGCTGCATAAAGGGGTTAAATAGCCGCACCTCAATATTGGGATGCGCATCGATGCTGGCCAGCAGCGGATCCATGCCGCCAGTGTTATTGTCATCGAGCAACAAACGCACCTGAACTCCGCGCTCAGCGGCTTGGTACAAGCTTTGCATGAGCAAGTGACCTGTGGTGTCATCATGCCAGATGTAATATTGCACATCTAAGGTGTCTTGTGCAGACGCTGCCAATGCCAATCGGGCCAAAAAGGCCTCGTGGCTATCATCCAACAAATAAATGCCACTTAAGCCCGGATGCTGCTGCAATAAAGGCAGTAGCCGCTGTGCCAAAAAGCTACTAGGGTCGACAGCTAAATGGCGAGAGGCGGTGTGTGACTGATGGTCAGGCAAGCTTTGATGAGTCACTAGTGCCAAAAGGCTCAAGAGCGCAATGAAACCCACACTAAATAGCAAGATTGTTTTTAACGCCTTTATTAACATAAGGTGGCTCTTTTGGGATAACAGACAGTGTGGTGTGATAAAAGAAGCGGGGCTTGAGTCATAATAGCAAAAGGGTGGTCATAAAAAAGCCCGCTAGAGCATAGCGGGCTTCAGACAATAGCTGTCTTTAGAAGCAAACAACTAAAGAAGGGTTAGCCCTTTTTGACCATATAAGTCATAAACTTATAGCTCAGGCCACTTTTTTCATCAGTAAATGACTCAGATTCTTGAGTGAGTTCAAAGTCTTCGGGTATCTGTGGGTAAAACGCATCGCCGTCTTCAATGTCGGTATCGACAACCGTTAGCTCAATGCGGTCGGTGAACATCATGGCACGTTTAAACACACGCTCGCCGCCGATAACCCAAATAGTTTCAAACTTTAAGCCATGAGCGACGTTGGCTGCATGGGTTAAAGCATCATCCAAGTTATGCACCACATGCACATCTTTAAGACCTTCTAGCCCTTTTTGCTGCGCATAGTCCATTTGAGTGGTGACAATGAAGTTCACTCGTTTTGGCAGCGGCTTTGAGCCCATCGATTCAAAAGTTTTACGGCCCATAATGACAATACCTTTTAGGCCTGTATCTACATAAGCATCGGTCTCAGCGGTGGTCATGGCCTTAAAGTGTTTTAAATCATTGGGGATATGCCAAGGCAAATCGTTGCCCTTGCCGATACAGCGGTTGCGGCTAATGGCCACAATTTGGGCAATTTGAGTGTGGGCGTAGCTCATACAAATATCCTTAATCAATAATAACCAATTGTCTGATAAACGGCTTGGCGTATAGCGGCTAAGCTATCTATTTATGCTGTAACTATCTATTGATGCCGCGACGGGCTATTTATACCGCGACGGGTGCTTTAATCGCTGGATGCGACTGATAGCCCTCAACTCGGATATCATCAAAAGTAAAATCAAAAATATCCTTGATTTCAGGGTTGAGCCATAATTTAGGTAACTCATAAGCCTCGCGAGACAGCTGTTCATTGACCTGCTCAATATGGTTTTGATACAAGTGACAATCACCACCTGTCCAAATAAACTCACCCACCTCTAGGTCACAAACTTGAGCAATCATATGTGTTAATAAAGAGTAGCTGGCAATGTTAAAAGGCACCCCTAAAAACATTATAACCCCTAATTTATGCACAAGACGCCTAATAACATAGCCTTAACAGCTATAATAGCATTGTGCACTTTTAATTCTGCACAATATGGGTTATACATACAAGGTTATTATACCTGATTTTAAAATATCACTGCTAATAGAAGGTATTGTTTATTTCTTTTAGTTGTACTAAGGCATATAAAACGTGATTGCTCCAACATTAAAACTCACCCTAAAGCCCTATCAATCAACGCATCGGTAAGCTGAACCTGTGTCTCTTGAGACTGCTGTAGCTTAACTTTTAACTGATCGCAAATAGCCATTAGTTCATCGACTTTAGCAACGATACGGTGTTGTTCAGCTAGAGGAGGTATAGGAATTAAAAATTTTGATATATTTCCCATGCTAAGATTAGCTCTTGCATTGTCGAGCCTTTCCTAAAAAGTGTGTAACTATCATTTAGATTGTAGAAGTACTTACACGAAATTTAGGAAAGGCTCGTTCATAGACAGTATGAAGGTATTTACTACCTGGCAATCAACAACTTTACAGCAACCTCAAAAAGACACTCATCTTTGATAGTAATACTAACTTTGCCATTATGAGCATTGGCGATAGCTTGCACAATAGATAAGCCTAAGCCTGTTCCTGAATGCATCGTATTCGTTTTATCATGACGATAGAATCGCTCAAACAGTTTATCGGCTTCAATCTGATTTAATGGTTTGTCTAGACGGTTGGTCATAGTTATTCTTAACCAGAGCTGCTCTGGGGATTGAATATCGTCTTTTGGCGCATTAAGCGAGGTGCTTGAAGTGAGGACAGTAGCGGATATCATAATAGTGCTATTACTAGCCGCATAATGAATCGCATTTGACATCAGGTTGGCAAACAGCCGTTGCAATAAGCCTTTATCACCTAGTACTGTTTTAAAATCACCCGATTTTTCAAAGATTATCTCACGATCCTCAGCAATCATCTCATAATAATCTATAAGCTTTGTGATCAAGCTCTCTATATCGACATGACTGATTTGCGAATCACTCAGCTCTTTTTGAGTTTTTGCCAGTAATAACATATCGTTAATCATGGCGGATAACTGCTTTAACGTATCATGCTGATGATGCAATTGCTCAATGTATTCGTCGCTTTCTCTTGGCTTAGTTAACATGACTTGCGTTTGCGTAATCAGCGTCGCTATTGGCGTGCGTAGCTCATGCGCGATATTGTCTGAAAATCGCGACAACGACTCAAAATTGCTTTCAAGCTTAGCCATCATCGAGTTATAGGATTCTGCTAAAGGTCTTAGCTCTAATGGCATATCACTAACTATTACTCTTTCGCTCAATCTTTCAGGATGAATACCTTTCATCCTTTTCACGATAGTGGATAAAGGGGCAAAACCCCAATACACGCTTAAGGCTGCTATTGAAACCAACAGTAGTGTGATGGCAAATAGGATCAGACTAAGTTGACGGTTAAACTGTAATAAATACTGATGATGCACGTCAATGGGTAAGGCGATAAGGGCAAGCATGTCATCGTTTCCAATAACCATAGCTCGATAACGTCTGTCTTTAATATTTATTACAAACTGTCTGTCATCATGATTTTGCTGTAATGATAATAGGTTAAAGTCGGCACTTAATTCATTAGCAAAGTTTTTGGGAGTACTAGATAGCAATCGCCCCTCTTTATCAGCAATGATAGTTTTTAGATCGTAATCTAGCGCTGATGAATGCAGGTGATCATCATTTTCTGTGGCTATTGTAGGAAGTAGATTTGAAGAAGCTTTCGAGCTTAGCGGTTGTTGAGTGTTTGATGGACTTTGAGGCTTAGGTAGTGTCTGAGAGGCTATTTGGTTATCCGCCTCTGTTACGCGCTTACGTAGATTAAAGGCTGCGTGGGTAATGATTTCAGCATCCATTTGCTCAAAATGGCCTTTAACAGAGTGCTGTACCCAGATATAGATTATCAACTGCGATAAAACGACAAATATCGTCAATAAAAACACAGTTCGCCATAGTAAGGGTAAGCGTCGATTGTCCAATCTATTTATCATATTGGCTATCTTCCGTTTCGCTGGCAGCTTTATTACTAGCTGAAACGTCGACAGCATCTAATCGGTAGCCCATGCCACGCACAGTATGAATTAGCTTGGTATCAAACTCATCGTCTATTTTTATACGCAGACGTCTTATTGCCACATCAATCACATTAGTATCGTTATCAAAGTTCATATCCCATACTTGTGAAGCAATGATTGAGCGTGGTAATACTTCACCGCGGCGCTCTAATAGAAACTGTAATAGGGAGAACTCTTTTGCGGTTAGTTTAATGGGCGTGTCTCCTCTATGTACAGTGCGCTTGGCAATGTCCATTTTGAGATCCGCTATTTGCATGAGCGTACTTTTATAGTCGGCTTGATTGGCGCGTCGTAATAAGCTTTTTATCCTGACTATTAACTCTGCAAAGGCAAAAGGTTTGGTCAGATAATCATCACCGCCAATCTCAATCCCCTTGATTTTGTCATTTAAATCATCTTTTGCGGTTAGAAATAACACTGGCGTATGCTTGCCAGCCGCTCGGTAATTACGTACTAGCTCAAAACCGCTAACATCAGGCAGCATAACATCCATGAGTATCACGCTAAACTCTTCAGTCATCATAGCATGGTAGCCATCTAAACCTGTCAGCTGATGATCAACAATGAAGCCTGCTTCACTTAAGCCTTTTTTTACATATTCGCCGAGTTTTAATTCATCTTCTACTAGTAGTACTTTCATAGTAATCCTTCAATATAACTATGATTTTATAATACCCAAATCAATATAAATGACAAAACGGACTGGTATCTGACAAAGATGTCATGCGCTCGTCATCAAATGGTCAGTCTTCGTTTGTTAATCTATACCTATAGTACATAGCGGCTCATTCTTGATACGAGTAGCTACTATGAATTATTACTACAGGTAATTAGTTTCAATATTTAATAATTTATTAAGGATGTTATATGAAAAGCTATCGTTCATTAAAAAAAGCAGCTTTGCTTTCAGTATCGATGTTAGTGGGCATGTCAGCGGCCAATGCGCATACCACAAACTTAGATGCTTCTGTTCTCGGTAATTGTGATGCGCTCACTAGTTTTGCAAGAAACGCAGATCATAATGATGCACAAATGTCCAAAGAGCAAAAGAAAAGTTATGTCGACGCCAGAGTGGCTTGTCAGGTTCAACATCAAGATCAACATTTGCAGTCTGAAAAGTATTTTGTGAAAAAATATGGTAACGATCGTGATAGCAATGCTGAAGCCATATTAAATGAATATATCGCGCATTAAAATATAAAAGTAGCAAGATGACAATATTGTCATCTTGCTGTCATCTCTCTGTCAGAATCAATAAGTTATGCTTTAGACTGAATTAATATCCTAAAGCTTTATGTACCCTCAACTAAATCAATTAAGGATTAACCATGTCACTCTTTAAATCAAAGTCTTTACCTAAAGCAATCGTAGCCACTGCCGTCGCTCTAGTCGTTTCAACCTCAGCTCTAGCACATGACCCTAAAATGCATGCTGAAAAAGATCAAATGAACTGTGAAAAAATGCAAAAGCATATGGATATGATGGGAAAAATGGATCATAGTAAGATGGACATGAGCGATCCTGCCATGAAAGCGATGATGGCTAACATGGGTAAAATGAAGCAAATGTACCAAAAACACTGCGTTACTAACGACAGTAAATCTTAAAAATTTTAGCTCTGTTAAATAGCAGTCAACACTTAACGGAAATAAATTGTTAGGAAAACATATGAAATTTTTATTGGGTGCGCTCTTTACCGTATTTGTGGCAATCGTTAGCGTGTTTGCGGTTGTTACTAGTGGCGTTGTCAATGTGGGAGCTGACCAAGAGCATAGCCCAATGATGTTTAGCTTTTTAGAAACTGCTCGCAATCGTTCCATAGAAAATGCCAGTAAAGATATTGTGGTACCAGATTTAGAGAAGGCTGAGCTAATCAGTTCTGGTGGCGCGGACTATAAGGATATGTGTGCAGGCTGTCACTTGTCTCCGGGAGTGGCACAAACTGACTTTAGTGAGGGCTTATATCCAAAGCCGCCCAACTTTACCAAGGCTGATATTGTCAAACGTTATCAAACAGAAGACGGTGCAAAGCAAGGCTTTTGGGCAATCAAGCACGGTATTATGGCATCTGGAATGCCTGCGTGGGGCGCGTCCCATGATGACGGTAGAATGTGGGCAATGGTAGCCTTCATTAGATCGTTACCTGAATTAGATGAAAGCCAATACACGATGCTAACCACTAGGATAGATGGCGATATGATGGACATGTCATTTGACGGTGATATGAATATGTCGGATGATGGATCTGGAATGCAGCATTAATACTTTCTAGATATGAAAGCCTCCTAACTCACGGTTGTCGCTATTAATAATGCAGTACTGAACAGTGTTGCATTTAATGTTTTTAGTTAAGTACATAAGAATTCAAATATAGGGTGTAAGTTTTTAGAATATCGAGCATAACAATAGACGTTTAGGAGTAATTTAATGAGACATTACACACATGTGCTTTCTAATGGACATAGCTGGTTATCCAGTCGTGTCCTTTTATTGGTGGTGACATCGTCACTCTCGTTAACGCTAGCCGCTTGCAGCCAATCTAATACCAGTGGCTCTGATTCTCAACCAGTAAAGGTTGAACAGTCTGCTACCCAGAATGCACAAGTACAAAATGAAAGTTCTGCTCCTACAAATGCTCCCGTTAACAGCTCGTCATCATTACTCAAAAACGTCTCAGCCACGGTTTATAAAGATGCCAACTGCGGCTGCTGTAAAGAATGGGTAGGCTATGCCGAAGGTCATGGTCTAAGCGCAACTGCGCAAGACGTTACAGATTTATCTTTATTTAAAGAGCGTTATGGCGTACCACAGCAAATGCGCTCTTGTCATACCACCGTTACCACCGACGGTTTTGTCTTTGAAGGGCATGTCCCTGCTAAACACATGGCTGAATTCTTAGCAAATCCTCCTGCACAAGCTATTGGACTTGCCGTACCGAGTATGCCGGTTGGTAGCCCCGGTATGGAGTATGAAGGTAAATTCATGCCTTATAAGGTAATGCAGCTTAATAAAGACGGCACCACAGAAGTCTATGCTGCTATTGAGTCTCCTCAGCAGCAGCTGTAGTGTTGGCTTAGATGTGAATAGATTCTGTTAAATATCGAAAATGTTATAACTATAAGCTTAACCACCATCTCTCAAATTAAATCAGGTTATCATTATGAATAAAAAGAACATACTGAACCGCCGACGTTTTTTAACCGGATCCTCTGCTGTCCTTGGTGCCTCCTTGATGCCGACTATTGCTAGTAGCGCATTGGGACAATCGAGTCGCTCAGGCAGTCAGGGCGCTACTATTAACAGTGATAAACCCGATCATAAAGTACCCATACTGACAGGCAAAGAGTTTGATCTTTATGTCAGCAAAAAACCCATCATTGTTGATGGCAAGTCAAGCACGGCGACGCTCATTAATGACTCATTACCAGCGCCAACGCTAAAAATGCGCGAGGGCGATACGGTAGTGATACGCGTCCATAACCAAATGAATGAGTCGACCTCTATTCATTGGCATGGTCTACTAGTACCGTTTGAGATGGATGGCGTGCCCGGCATTAGTTTTGATGGTATACCAGCAAATAGCACCTTTACGTATAAATTTACGCTGAAACAATCTGGCACTTATTGGTATCACTCGCACACTGGATTCCAAGAACAAACCGGTATGCGCGGGGCCATCGTCATTGAGCCGAAAGGGCGCGAACGTCATCCTATCGAGGAAGACCATGTCATTTTGCTCAGTGATTGGACGCACCGTGACCCGCACAACTTGGTTAAACTATTAAAGCAACGCGCAGACTTTGATAATTATCATTTACCAGATTTTAAAAAGCTACTGTCCGATATTGCCGCAACAGATCTAAAAGCTGCTTTTGATAAGCGCAAAATGTGGAATCAGATGCGCATGATGCCGACAGACTTTACTGATCTGTCTGGTGAAAAAACCTTTACCTATCTGATGAATGGTAAAACCACAGCGGCTAACTGGACGCAACTTGTCAAGGCTGGACAGCCTGTCAAACTACGTTTTATTAATGGTTCAGCGCAGACGATATTTGATGTACGCATCCCCGGCCTAAAAATGAAAGTCGTCGCGACGGATGGGATTGATGTCAGTCCCGTCGATATCGATGATTTCCGTATTGGGGTGGCCGAGACTTATGATGTCATCGTGACGCCCACTAAAGACGCGCATACCATATTTGCTCAAAACATAGATCGGACAGGCTATGTTGCGACAACGCTTGCTACCAAAAAAGGTGCTCGTCCTGCGATACCTGCTATGGACAAAGTCGAATGGCTGACGATGGCCGACATGATGGGCGCCATGGGATCGAATGGCTATAACGCTAAACATGCCAAAACAGAATATGACTTTAAGTCCGATATGCGTGTGGACAGTCCGCGTATGAACCTTGATGACCCTGGTATTAATCTACGTAACATTGATAGAAAGGTTTTGAATTATAGTCAGTTGCGCTCTGTCGGCGATGAGATAATGGCAGAGCAGCGCAAACCCACCAGAGAGATTGAAATACATCTGACGGGAAACATGGAGCGCTATATTTGGGCTCTAGACGGGGTTATGTTCAAAGATGCCGCACCGGTCAATATTAAGCCGGGTGAGCGCGTACGTATTACCTTAGTCAATGACACCATGATGAATCATCCCATGCATTTGCATGGTATGTGGAGCGATCTGCGGATGCCTTCAGGTGAGTTTCAAGTACGTAAGCATACGATAATGGTACAGCCTGCACAAAAGATAAGCTTTGATGTCACCGGAGAAGCTGGCAGATGGGCATGGCATTGCCACTTGCTCTATCACATGGAAGCAGGGATGTTTAGAGAAGTTGCCGTTGTTTAATAAACCTTCGAATATGAGCCTTATTATGAAAATATATAAAGTAGGTCTACCGTTTATTGGCATGTCATCTTTGATGCTACTAATGTCACCTTTAGCAAACGCTGCTGAGATGTCGAACATGGATCATGGCAGTATGGACATGTCTGGTATGGATATGTCAGATATGGATCACAGCAGCATGGACATGTCTGGTATGGATATGTCAGATATGGATCACAGCAGCATGGATATGTCGGGCAATATGTCAGATATGGACCATAGTGGCATGGATATGTCAGGCGATATGTCGGATATGGATCATAGTGGCATGGATATGTCAGGCATGGACCATGGCAGTATGGATATGTCAGGCATGGACCATGGCAGTATGGATATGTCAGGCATGGATCATGGCAGTATGGATATGTCAGGTATGCAAGGTGGCGAAGCACCAGCCGATGCTCGAAGCCCTGACTACTCGAACGGTGTTCCCTATGGTCGCTTTGGTAAGCCTGTGATGATGGATAGCTTACCGTTATGGGGCGTATCAGTAGACGATTTGGGCTATCAATTTGACGATGATCAAATCAATTATGAGTTTGATACGTGGTACGGTACAGACAGCAACCGCGTAACGCTACGTAGCGAAGGTAGTATCCAAACTAAAGATGATAAAGAAATTGATAGCTTAACCTCACTATCTTACTGGAAGCCACTTAGTATTTTTTGGAATGGGGAAGCCGGTGTTGCTTATGATACCGAAAATGATAAATCTGCCGTGATGGCTGGTATTGCAGGCACTGCACCTTACTTCATCGAAACCGATGCTAGAGCTTATTTATATACTGATGGGCAAGTTCGTCTAGATCTAGGTGCGGAGTATGAGTGGCGCTTAGATCAACATTGGGTAGTGATTCCAGAAGTAGAGCTGACGGCATTTAGCAAAGATGATACAGATAACCATATTACTAAAGGCTTTAATGAGTTTGGGGCTGACGTTAGGCTTACTTACGAGATGTTAAGTCGTCAGCTCGCGCCTTATGTGGGTATCAGCTATGAGACCGCTTTAGGCAACGCAAGAGATTTGCGACGTCAAGAAGACGAAGCTGTTGATTCTAGTAGCGTTACAGCTGGTGTGAAATTTTGGTTCTAGTGTTAACCATGTAAGTAACAACAGTTTATAACACTAGCTCTAAACAAAGGCACCTCTTTATTTAGGTGCCTTTTTACTAAATTAAGGACAAGAATATGAATAACCATATGGATAATAAACAGAAGCAAATGAACCCTTATGTAAAGTTCACAATCATGATTTTAACATCGACAGTCGTGATGTTTATCATGATGTATTTTAATACTTATCAATGGGATCACGTTTATTTTAGCGAAACCAGAGCTTATATGGCGTTATATATGGGCGCTATGATGGCTATTATTATGCTCGCCTTTATGACCAATATGTATAAAAAGACTAAGGTCAATCTAATGGTTTATGGGATTAGTGTCGTGCTATTTGCCTTTGGTTTATGGGGCGTTAGATCACAACAAACGGTCGATCAAGTGGATTGGATGCAGGCGATGATACCGCATCACTCGATTGCTATTTTGACCAGTTCGCGTGCTGATATCGAAGATCCACGTGTACGTCAGCTTGCTGATGACATTATCGAAGCACAAAAGCGTGAAATCGGTGAGATGCAAGCACTTATTGATGAGTTGGAATAATATATTATGATACCAATAAGTAAGCTCTTCTTTAAAAACTATTTACTATATCGCGTCTTTTAATTCTAACTATACCTACTCCTTACTTCAAAAATAACCTGTAAAACTGAAGTTCTACGAAGAAATAGATTAAGGTCGAATAAGTATGAAGCAAGATAGAACGACTCGCTATCAGAAGGATAGTTTGACATTATCAGGAACAGTTATGCTAGGTACCGGTGTCATGATCGGTGCTGGTATTTTCGCTCTGACCGGTCAGATGGCTCAGATGACGGGTTCGCTTTTCCCACTTGCTTTTCTAGCCGCCGCAATCGTTGTTTCTTTTAGTGCCTATTCTTATATCAAAATCTCTAACGCTTACCCGTCGGCTGGCGGTGTTGCAATGTACCTGCATCAGGCATACGGAGATCGTTTACCGACTGGATTTAATGCCCTGCTGATGTATTTCTCCATGGTTATAGCGCAGAGCTTTTTGGCCCGGACGTTCGGGTCATACACTATGCAGTTATTCGGTGGCGATGACAGCGGTCGCATGGTATCCATCCTTGGCGCCGCGCTTATTCTTGCTGCGTTCTTTATCAATTTACTTGGTAATCGTTGGATTCAGGGGGTTGCATCGGTTATCGGTATTATAAAAATTGTCGGTATTCTTATATTCGGGTTGGTTGGTATCTGGCTAGCTGATAGCTTTGCAGTTGATTCTTCTACATTAGGTGACACTAATACTGTTGGTGACTTTCTTGGCGCAACGGCGCTAGGCATACTGGCATTTAAAGGCTTTACCACGATTACCAACAGTGGCTCGGAAGTAAAAAATCCTCATCGCAACGTCGGCCGTGCCATTGTAATATCAATCGCAATATGCGTAGTTATTTACACTCTAGTCGGTTTAGCGGTGTCTAGTAATCTATCTCTTGCCGAAATCATCGAAACTAAAGATTACTCCTTGGCTGCCGCCGCACGCCCAGCACTTGGCGACTATGGTCTATGGTTCACAGTTGCAATCGCAATGGTAGCTACCGCTGGCGGCCTCCTTGCTAGCATCTTCGCAGTCTCTCGTATGCTTGCTATGTTGACTGAGATGAAGCTGGTGCCTCATCGTCATTTGGGAATGCCGGGAAGCGTTCAAAAACATACGTTGGTCTATACTGTGGTGTTGGGTTTAGCTTTTACGACGTTATTTGACTTATCACGAATTGCAGCGCTTGGCATTGTTTTCTATCTAATTATGGATATCGCCATTCATTGGGGTGTTTTGCGATACCTTCGTCAGGATATAAAGGCGGTGATGTGGGTGCCTATAGTGGCCATACTTCTTGACCTGTTGGTTCTCGGCGGTTTTGTCTGGATTAAACTAAACTCAGATCCATTCGTACTTGGCGTAGCAGTCGTCACTATTGTAGTGATTGCTGTGGCTGAGCAGGTTTACCTGAAATCTTCAGCGAGGAAAAAAGCTATCGAAAAAGATACGCTTGCAGACCATCATTGACAGTAACATCAAAGAGTTTACAGAAAATTGTTTGGTTAAAAATTGCATAGATTTAAGCGTCTGCTTACTATCTTCAAGAATTGATTTCATGCAATACGATATTCATAAAGACAACAGGGAAAGTAAGCTATGAATGAGTCATTTAATCACGCTGGAACTTGGGGTCTCGCACTAATTGTTATTGTTCTGATTTCTTGGTTCTTTTACCGTTATTTCGTACCAAAGAACTGGCGTGAATGGGCGGGTGCTGGTGTAGTTCAGGCTTTCATTATTGCACTTTACGCAGAAATGTATGGCTTTCCGCTCACTATATATTTATTAGTACGGTTTTTTGGTTTGGACAGCCAATATGTCAGCGCTAGCTTATGGTCGACCCTTGTTGGTTTAGGTGAGACAGGCATGATGATCTCAATGCTACTCGGCTATGCTATTGCATTTTTAGGAGTCGGTCTTTTTGCTCAAGGTTGGCGCCAAGTCCACAAAGCACGAGGGGAAAATCGTTTAGTAACTGATGGACTCTATGCCTACGTACGTCATCCTCAGTACACCGGGTTGTTTATTGCACTGTTCGGTGAGGGTGTGGTGCATTGGCCAACTCTGTTTTCAATCGGTCTGTTTCCAGTGATTGTGCTTGTATACACATGGTTAGCTCGACGTGAGGAACGGCATATGTTTGAAGAGTTTGGTAAAGACTACCTTACTTACAAACAGCAAGTGCCAATGTTTATTCCTCAATGGGGTCAATGGCGTCAACTTGCCGCCGCCGCACGAGTTAAAAAGTAATATCAATACAGGATAAAGCTTTAATTCATACAAATCCTTAGAGTTAGCATGGTTAGATACGATTGGTTATCTTGAGCTTGAACCACATCATACAATAGTGAGGATTACTAAGATGGTCAAATCAAACTTAACAACAAGTACTTTAAGGATTGCCCCTGTTGGCAACAGTGTATCGTTGTTTCTACTCATTAGTTACCTGTTATGCATAGGCTTTGGCTTACTTGCACCCGAACAGATAGCGATGCACGAAGCTTGGGCACCTCTACTACCTGGCTTTGAGTGGTTGACGTGGACAGGTTTTCTAATTGGGTTTGTCGAATCGTATCTTTACGGTTGGTATTTCGCAATCTTATTCGTGCCATTATACCGTTGGTTCGCCAAAGTGCGCTAAAGATATTGATATATTAACAGTCAGTAAACCTCTTCGGTTCGAGTAAAAATTAATTGAAGAGTTGGAGTGATCACAGTTTAGACTGAGGAGAAATCATAATGAATGGGTCAATGCATGGCATGATGAACGGCTCAATGATGTATGGCATGGGCTGGGTTATGATGCTTATCTGTTTGTTATTCACCCTACTATTTTTCGCAGTACTAGTACTAACAATCATGGCACTGCTCAAGTATTTGCGTGATAAAAACTAAATTCCAATTGAAAAGTATAGAAATTATTTTTTAGAGGTTTTTAGATTAATGATTAGATGAATAGCAATCGAGGATTGATGATAGTGCTTTAATAGTTGTACTTATTATCAATATTTATTGTCTTCAAGGAGTGGTTTTATGAAACATATTGCCGATGAAAAATCTATCAAAGGTGGTCAGTACGATAAAGTACCGGAAAATTATAGCGGTACGGTCTATATTTGTCCTATGCATCCAGAAGTAAGAGATGTTGAAAAAAGTGACTGCCCAATATGTGGCATGTTTCTTAAACCTGAAGACGAGGTTGCTGAATCCAACAACCATGAAGATAGTCATGCGCATTGTCATGGAGCGGATGCTAATAATAGTAATGAGGTAAATTCTGTCGAAGACGATAAGTACGACAAGATACCGGAAAATTATAGCGGTACGGTCTATATTTGTCCTATGCATCCAGAAGTAAGAGATGTTGAAAAAAGTGACTGCCCAATATGTGGCATGTTTCTTAAACCTGAAGACGAAGTTGCTAAAGATGATAGTCACGCTAGCTGTCATGGAAAGGATACTGATAGTAGCGGAGTAAAATCTGTTAAAGGCGGTAAATACGATAAAGTACCTGCTGATTACGATGGCACGGTATATACCTGTCCTATGCATCCTGAAGTGAGAGACGTTAGAAATAGCGGTTGTCCGATATGTGGTATGGCGCTTGAGCCCGAAACGCTTACTATCGGTGAAGAGGACACCTCAGAGCTTGACGACATGACTCGTCGTTTTTGGATATGTACCGTGTTGACTGTACCGCTATTAATATATGTGATGAGCGGTATGTTTGGAGTTGACTTTAGTCAGTATGGTATACCTTCACAGGTTTTACAATGGGCTGAGTTAGTGCTCGCGACCCCTGTAGTGCTTTGGGGCGCCGCCCCGTTTTTCGTTCGTGGCTGGCAGTCTATAAAAAGCCGCAATCTAAATATGTTTACTTTGATTGCGATAGGCGTAGGCGCTGCTTATATTTTTAGTATTGTCGCGACCTTTTTTCCCGATATTTTCCCAGACAGTTTCAGAGATGCCTCTGGTCAAGTCGGAGTCTACTATGAAGCAGCAGCTGTCATTGTAACCTTGGTGCTACTGGGTCAAGTATTAGAGCTCAAAGCCAGAAGCCAAACTTCAGGTGCGATTAGAGCTTTGCTTGAGCTCGCACCACCAACCGCAAGACGTGTCGATGAAAACGGTGAAGAAGTCGAAGTCTCGCTTGATGAGGTCGTCACTGGCGATAAGCTACGGGTTAAACCAGGTGAGAAACTACCCGTAGATGGTACAGTGATCGATGGTAATAGTAGTGTTGATGAATCAATGGTGACGGGTGAGCCAATCCCTGTATCAAAAGTAGCAGGAGATACAGTGACTGGTGGTACGGTAAATGGCACCGGAACGCTATTAGTCGAAGCGGTCAATGTTGGAGCAGATTCAGTATTATCTAAAATTGTACAAATGGTTGCTGAAGCCCAGCGTAGCCGCGCGCCTATCCAGCGCTTGGTAGATCAAGTGGCGGGTTGGTTCGTACCTATTGTTATTGTCAGCTCTATCATAACCTTTATTGTCTGGGCGATATTCGGCCCTGAGCCCGCTATGGCCTATGCCTTGGTTAACGCGATTGCGGTACTGATTATTGCTTGTCCTTGTGCCCTTGGTCTAGCGACGCCGATGTCCATTATGGTTGGTACCGGCAAAGGCGCGCAAAACGGCGTCCTCATCAAAAATGCTGAAGCGTTAGAGAGTATGGAAAAAGTCGATACCATTGTCGTCGACAAGACCGGAACACTAACCGCTGGTAAGCCCGAGCTTACCGCAATTGATGCGCAGGTAGGTCAAGATGAAGACGAGTTCCTCGCATTGGTAGCCTCAGTAGAAAGCGCTAGCGAGCATCCTTTAGCAGAAGCTATCGTTAGAGCAGCTCAAGAAAGATCACTCATTATTCCTAAAGCTACTGACTTTAATTCGACTACTGGCGAAGGCGTACAAGCCGTGGTCGATGGTAAGAAAGTCGCTATTGGTAACTCTAAGCTTATGGAAAGCCTAAATAGTTTTGATAATGAGCTGTCCACTAAAGCTGATGTCCGTAGAAAAGACGGTGAAACGGTAATGTTTGTGGCTATAGACGGTAAAGCTGCTGGTATTATTTCAGTTGCTGACCCTATTAAACCAAGCACTAAAGAGGCTATTTCACTGCTTCATGACGCAGGTTTAAAAGTTGTGATGCTAACCGGTGACAACGAAAAAACCGCGCAGGCAGTCGCCAATAAACTAGGTATTGATGAAGTTCATGCGGATGTCTCACCAGAGGATAAAAACCGTATCGTCAAAGAAATGCAAGACAGCGGTAAATTGGTCGCTATGGCGGGTGATGGTATCAACGACGCACCAGCGCTAGCGCAAGCTAATGTTGGTATCGCTATGGGAACCGGTACCGATGTGGCGATGGAGAGTGCGGGCATTACCCTGCTAAAAGGTGATTTAATGGGCATTGCCAAAGCTTATAAGCTTAGCCACGCCACCATGCGCAATATCAGACAGAATCTGTTTTTTGCCTTTATCTACAATGCACTTGGTGTTCCTATTGCCGCAGGTGTGCTCTATCCCATATTTGGGCTTCTGCTCAGTCCGATGATAGCAGCGGCAGCGATGAGCTTGTCGTCATTCTCGGTGATTGCTAACGCGCTGCGATTGCGCCGTTTGAAACTATAATTCTGGTACGGTAAAAAGTGTTCTAAAGCACACTGACACATACTGGTCTAAACAAGATCACAAAATATAAGGATACCGTTATGGGCAGCTTTTCTATTACACATTGGCTGATTTTATTGGTCGTAGTGGTGGTCGTATTTGGTACTGCCAAGCTTAAAAATGCAGGTAAAGATTTAGGCGGTGCGGTGAAGGGTTTTAAAGAAGCGGTCAAAGATGAAGAACCCGAGAATGCTCGCAAAAATCATGTGCTTAGCCATGAAAATAGTACGCCAGCTGCAAGTAATGATTTAAATACGCGTGTAGGTAATCAGGCTGATGATATGGAAATCAGCCCTATTTCCACTGATGACCAGCCTAAAGTATGAAGCGCGCCGCTTATAAATAGCGGCACTAAGTAGTCTATTAATATATGTGACTGTTATGTTTGATATTGGGTTTTCCGAATTACTCTTGTTTGGCGTCATTGCTTTAATCGTATTGGGCCCAGAAAAACTGCCGCAAGCCGCACGTACCGCTGGGCAATGGTATGCCAAACTGCGCCGTACAGTATCCACTCTACAATCTGAAATAGAAGCTGAGCTTGATCTAGCTGAAACACGTCAACAAATGCAAAATGAACTTGCGAAAATCCGTCAGACCGAGTCGGATATGAAGCGCGAATTAGCAGAAATGCGTGGCAGTATGCAAAAGTTTGAGCAGTCACAGAACCAAAGCCTAGACGCTTCACATCAGTCAATCACCCCTTATGATAAAGACCATCAACAGAATACTACCTCCTCGTTCATTAAACAGGAGGCGGATCAGTGAGCCTATTTAAACGGCAAAAAAGCCGACAAGAAAAAATAACAGATATAGAGTTTGAGGCGCCAACAGATACAACACAGAATAGTGAGTCTGGAGATACGTTAGGTACGCTTGGCGATATGCCTATTACCGGACATTTAATCGAGCTGCGTACGCACTTAATAAGAATATGCGTGGTCGTCTTAATTATATTCTTAGTATTGGTGGGATTTTCACGCGAGCTTTATAATCTTTTATCAGACCCATTAGTGGCGCAGTTACCCATCAATTCGACCATGATTGCCACTGATATAACGTCAAACTTTATGGCACCCATTCGCTTAACGATATTCGTCGCCGCATTTTTAGCAATGCCTTATATCCTGTATCAAATTTGGTCATTTGTAGCTTCCGGCTTATATAAAAAAGAGAAGAAAATTGCCATTCCTGTACTGCTATCTTCGATATTTCTATTTTATGCTGGTGTTGCTTTTTCCTACTTTGTCGTACTCAAAGGGGTATTGAAATTTTTTATTATGTTCGCTCCGCAGAACGTTATACCAATGACCGATATTGACAGTTATCTGAGCTTTGCCCTCAAGCTATTTATGGTGTTTGGACTGACTTTTGAGATTCCAGTGGTTACCTTATTGCTGATAATGGCCGGAATCGTTTCTACTCAAATTTTAGAAGATAAGCGTCGTTATATCATAGTCGGCTGTTTTGGGATCGCCGCGGTAGTGACACCGCCTGATGGTGTATCAATGCTGTTGTTGGCGATTCCTATGTGGCTATTATTTGAGCTGGGTTTACTCTTAGCAAAGATATTAATTAAAAATGAACGAAATAATGATTTAGTCTCAGGGAATGAAACATTAGAAAGTAGCTAGCACTACTTAAACACGCCAAGAACCTTTTTTACTTTTTACTTTTTACTAGAGTATGTCAGCGTGAGTACTCTACTTAGCGACGGACTCTAAATGGAACACCCAACTAATAACAACGAAAAAAATGACGGTCTTGCAAATCGACTTAACCAAGAGTGCTACTGCATTACCCTTGATCGTAAAGCGCTTAATACAAGCCTTCAAGATCAATTGGTAGAAACTAGAAACAATCCAATAGGAGCGAACGAGCTTAATAAGCTTTTTTCAACAACACCCGTGTTCGTTCCCAAAACAGAGATAGAGGCGATGGAGCGAATCGTCAGGGCTATCGAGTCAGCTGCCGAACTGCCATTGTATCAAGAGCAAGTGCTGTCGTGGGCACCAGAAATAGCTGCTTTCGACCCAGGCCCAATAGGGGCCCTCATGGGTTATGACTTTCACTTGGGTAGCGATGGACCTCAGCTCATCGAGGTCAATACTAATGCCGGTGGCGCATTTCTGAATGTGTTGCTCGCTCGCGCACAAAAACGCTGTTGCAACCCCTCAGAGCAAAGCGCTGCAACCAATCAAATGCTAGATAGGTTCGAGGAAGCAGTGTTTGACATGTTCAAACAGGAATGGCAGCGACAGTCCGCTGTTGCTATGCCCAATCGGATAGCCATTGTGGACAATGACCCCGAGAGTCAGTTCATGTTCTTAGAGTTTGAGTTAGCCTGTCAACTGCTCCAAGCTAGAGGTATTGATACTGTGATACTTGATCCCTCTGAACTCGAGTATATCGACGGTACGTTAACAGCCCATGGCCAGAAAATCGATATGATTTACAATCGGCTTGTCGACTTTGCATTTGAGGACCCTGACCATGTATTGCTTAAGCAGGCTTATTTAGAGGGTGCTGTGGTAGTGACACCCAATCCCCGCGTACATGCTATGTTGGCCAATAAGCAAAACCTGACATTGCTATCAGACTCCCAAATATTGCGCTCTTGGGGTCTGGATGAGGCTGCAGTGGAGTGCCTCGAAAGGTCTGTACCGAGGACTAAGATTGTATCAAGAGACGATGCAGCAGAGTTGTGGCTTACTCGGCGGCAACTGTTTTTTAAGCCAGTTGCTGGTCATGGAAGCAAAGGCGTTTATCGCGGTAGCAAACTGACTCGACGCGTCTTCGAAAATATTCTGGATGAAGATTATATCGCACAGACCTTTGTCCCTGCAGGAGAGAGATCACTCAAAATTGATGACATCGTAACAACAAGAAAGGTAGATATACGTCTTTATACGTATGGCGGAAAACTGTTACTACCTGCTGCGCGTGTGTATCAAGGTCAGGTGACTAACTTCCGTACGCCAGGCGGTGGATTCGCGCCTGTCTTTCAGGTGTGATCGTCTAGGTCTTATTTAGATGGCATTAGGCTGTTATAAGTCCGGTTAACTAATTGGTGGTGTGTCAAAAAGTATGCTGATTAAAACTTGAACAATTTTTGAAGCCTTGAAAGCCCTATAGAATCAGAGAACTTAGCATAGATTTCTTATTGACTTCTATCACCAGCATACTTTTTAGAACACCACCAGATATCCATATAGCGTCTGATTATATTCAAAGTTTATTTGGTAATATCCAATCGCTAATTGAATCAAATGATATTGTAGAAATCAAAAAAATATAGCTGTATTCGGACGTTATGATGAAGTATTCTTCAAATTAACATAGAGACTTAGAAAGCTAACATAAAAATGGGAGCTCTAAGCTCCTATTTTTTGAGTGAACCGTACCGGGTTTGGAGACCCTCCGACATAGTGTCGTCTAGCCCTGCTTTAACACCCGATAAACCGTAGCTACCCCAACACCAACCGCCTTAGCGATCTCCTCTTTTGTCATATTGTTTTGACTGGCTAATTCTTTAATACGATTGTGTTTCGTTGTATTAGGCTTCTTACCAGTGGGCTTATAACCACTGTTCGCCAACCCCTGCTTAATACGCTCTCTACGCTTATCGTTATCAAGCTTTGCCATCGTTGCTAATAAGTCGATCAGCATATGGTTAATCACTGTTAGGATCTCACCTGTCATGCCTTTACTTACCGTATGCGTAGTTGGTAGATCAGCCACCACCAATCGCAAGCCTTTGTCTTTGATGCGCTGCTTTAGAATTGCAAAATCATCTTGAGATAGCCTGCTTAATCTATCCACACTTTCGACCAACAGAATATCGCCTTCCTCAGCGTCATTGAGTAACAGAGTGAGTACTGGTCTATCAAGCTTCGTACCACTGAAATGCTCAACGTACTCAACATGCTTATCATCATAGCTTTGGCTAAAGCTAATCAAGTCAGACAAGGCTCTCTTAGCGTCTTGATCCTTAGTACTGGCTCTCACATAAATACGAACAGTCATAACGCCACCCCTATCACTTAGACTTAATAATTAATGTTCATTGATAATAGACAGATATTACTATCATTTAATATTAGAAACAAGTCTACTGATAGATAAATTATCGTTTAGAGGATTTACGTTTTAGGTATAGGCTAATGATAGGAAAAAAGCACAGCAGCCAGTCTTATAATTCAAAAGTCTGTTATAGATGGTTCCATGCTAACAGTCTGCTTTAAGTAGTCTGTTAATATGTTTGAAGGGTGAGATAGCTGGTTCCGCTAAGGTATAGCTTTTGAAACCATTTTTCTTTATATTGTCACTTAGACAGGCTGGGCATTTGATGTATAGTGTCATTTGCATTTCACTATTTATCAATTTCTCAGCCTGTTTTTTTTCAGCCTACTTTTTGAACCACCACCCGGATATAAATGTAGCTATGAATAAAACAACTTTTAAAATATCGAAGATGGACTGCCCTTCGGAGGAAAACCTAATCCGAATGAAATTAGAGGGCCACTCGAATATTGAACATCTTGAGTTCGACATTCCTAACCGTCAATTAACTGTGTTTCATCATGACAATATAGAAGGGATAGAGACTGCTATTCATGACCTAAAATTAGGAGACACCCTACTCTCGACCGAAACCATTGACCCCTCTGATCCCAACAATAATTTTAAAATTGATGCTGACTCTAGTCACAAAAAAGATGCTGAGCAAAGAAAGCTACTATGGATAGTGCTGGTCATTAACTTTGCTTTCTTTATTATTGAAATGAGCACGGGACTGATTTCTCGTTCGATGGGGTTGGTCGCCGACAGCTTAGATATGTTAGCAGATAGCTTCGTGTACGGAATTAGCTTATTTGCGGTCGGTGGAACGGTCATTAAGAAAAAACGGATTGCTAGAATTGCCGGATATTTTCAAATTACGCTAGCGATTCTTGGTTTTTTAGAAGTACTAAGACGTTTCTTTGGCAATGAGCAGTTACCTGACTTTTCTACCATGATAGTCATATCGATTCTTGCGCTAATTGCAAACTCGATTTGCCTCTATTTACTACAAAAATCGAAAAGCAAAGAAGAAGCCCATATGCAAGCCAGTATGATTTTCACTTCAAACGATGTGATTATCAATTTAGGGGTAATTGTTGCAGGGATTTTGGTTAATTGGTTACACTCTAGTACGCCTGATTTGATTATTGGTAGCATCGTATTTGCTTTAGTTATTCAGGGCGCCTTTAGAATATTGAAGTTGAGTAAGTAGCCAAGCCTAATAACTGAAGCAAATAGCTCAAGTAAGTAGCTTAATTAAACCGCTAAGTGTAAAGTAACTGGGTTTGAAGCAAATAAACATCATAAGGATATGAGACCTCAAGCAATGATTGAACAAACTTTAAATCTAGTCACCACCAAAGACCATCAGCAAGTTGCCGTTTGGCGAATAATAGATGATGAAGTCTTTGATAAGAATCTGGGAGACCTTCCTAAATTTTGTGTAAGTATTTAATCTAAACGTCAGTTACACAGAATCTGGGATGGTCTCTTCAAGTCCTCACTAGGGAACCGCGCATTCTGCGCATAAAGGTACATTATGGTAAATGGTTTTAGATAGAATGATTCGGTTTCATTGGATCCATTGGGGCATAGCCTGTTGATAAGTTATTAAGACAATTAGTTGTTACGAACAGGTTTGTACAATTGAGCCTTGAAACTTTATAATGCTCAATGAAATCATGAGGTAAAATGTGTTGTGATCACGGGCAATAAGAAATTACCTCACGAGAAAAGTATACAGTCCAATTAAGGTTATTGAATGAAACAATATCTAGATTTATGTCAACGTATAGTTGATGAGGGTGTATGGGTCGAGAATGAACGGACTGGAAAACGCTGCTTAACCGTTATTAATGCTGATTTAAACTACAATGTAGGCGCTAATGAGTTTCCTTTAGTGACTACTCGAAAAAGCTATTGGAAAACGGCTATAGCAGAGTTATTGGGGTATCTACGTGGTTATGATAGCGCAGCTCAGTTTCGAGCTATTGGATGCAATACATGGAGTGCCAATGCCAATGAAAATGAAGCTTGGTTAGCTAATCCTTATCGTAAAGGTGAGGATGATATGGGCCGAGTATATGGTGTACAGGGCCGCAGGTGGCGTAATTCAGTAGGAGAGGAGTTTGACCAGCTTCGTAAGATTTATGATAACTTGCGGAATGGTATTGATGATCGAGGTGAAATCCTAACTTTCTATAATCCAGGTGAGTTTCATATGGGATGTTTGCGTCCTTGTATGCATACCCATACGTTTTCATTGTTAGGAGGAAAGCTATATCTAACTTCATCCCAACGTTCCTGTGATGTGCCATTAGGTCAAAATTTCAATCAAGTCCAGGTTTTTACTTTACTGGCTTTAATGGCTCAAATTACGGGCCACGAGGCCGGAAAAGCTTATCATAAGATCGTAAATGCACATATTTATGAAGATCAATTACAATTAATGCGTGACGTGCAATTAAAACGCGAACCGTATCCAGCCCCTAAACTTCACATTAACCCTGAAATTAAGTCTCTCGAAGATATTGAGACATGGGTAACATTGGACGATTTTGAAGTGGAAGGGTATCAGTATCATGAGTCTATCGCGTATCCATTCTCAGTTTGATACAAATATAAATTAAAAGTTAAGAAAGATGATAAATTTCTGTTAGGCATAAAGTATTAATATATGTGATTTATGCTATAAGGTATATATTTGTTAGCTAAGCTCTTGCTAGCTTTTAAGTACAAGGAAATTAAGTTTATACTTTTTATAGCATAGGTAGTTTTCGATAGATTAGTGCATCAGCTGGTTCGGTGTTGCATCTTTTAAAGCTAACATTTGTCTCAGTTTTTTAATCTCCTGTCTAGCTTCTAATAACGACCTTTTATCTGTATCAGATTGTGTTTTATAAAAATCTCGTGACTCTCTCATTTTTTGTAACCGTTTATCTGAGTGTTGAGCGACTCTTTTTATATCTTGATATTCATTAAACCAGTAGATAACCTCATTTTGTGCTTGAATCATTTTTGCTTCAAGCGCATTCTTAACATCAGCGTTATCTATAGCTTTTTTTTCTTTACGCGATTTCTCTTCAGCTTTTCTGATATCTTTGATCTGATTTAGCTTTTGGACAGGCCAACCACGGTTTGTAATAGTATTTCGATGAATACCAGTCATCTTCGAAAGTTGCGCTATAGTGGGTTTTAGTTTTTTATTATTTTCAAGATCTATTAGGGCAATATTTAGAGCAGAAGTTATTGCTTCATAGTCGTCATTATTTTTTTGATCATAAGCTTCATTACTCATAGTTCGATTGCCTCACCAAGATTTTCCAATACCATTTTGGCCTCGTTCATTGCTGATAGAATTTGCTCTCGATTGTCTGAATATTCTGGTTTATTGAGGTTGGTTTTATTTAACATGTAAACTTCACGCCATTTAGGAGCATGCTTAGTAGTTACAACGGCTTGTTTGCATCGAGCTGGGTTACAACGCAGTGAACCAATACATGGTAGGCTTGAGTCATACTCTTCTGCTCTACCACCATAGCAAAGCCCTTGTCCCATATAGACCATGGCAACCCCTTGATCTACCATAGCCTCATAAATCTCATCCTCTGTGTATCCTTCAGCCATATATCCACTAAACGTCTTGATCAGACCTTTTTTATGCTCACTCGCTTTACCACCATAATATGTACCATTTGGATTATGGGCAGTTTTAATAGCATCTAATTCAGCTGCTCGGCGCAGTGATTTCGTATCACCTTTTCGGTTGCCGTCTTTTGACAGCATCTCACCTATATCACCGTAGCCTAACGTAACTGACGAGGTGGCGCCAGTAGATGTGTACTTAGAGATGCTCTCTACAAAATGTTTCAATTGAAACGATATAAGAGGCAATCCAACTTCAGCCTTAAACAATTGATATGTTAATGTGTGTCTTAACATATATGGATTGAATTTTAGTTCTTTAGCAACTTTTTCGCCTAAGAGTTGGCTAATAAAGTTATTCATTTGATACACGATACCAGTACTAGTCATTGACTGGGGGGAGTTATCAGGTTTAACAGTATCTACATTAGAAATTAAGTAGGGCGACGCCTTAATTTTTGAGATATACGAAGCTGCTAATACTGCATCCTTAACAATTGGTATAGCTACCCATCTGTCGTCAAACAAACCTGTACTAACTTCATCTTTATGCTTTTTGACCGTACTTTCAATCAGCCAGACGGAGTCACTTTGAATTAAGCACGAACAATCCTGAACTCTTATTTCTGATAGTTCAGATGGTCTCATACCTGTATATTGACCCACTAAATACGCGCAGGCATACGCTACGAGGTTAAAGTATTCTCTAAGATTATCTAACTTGTAACCACGTTTTTTCAATGCGTTACGTAAAGTTCGTCCACCCATGACACTAGAGTCTTTTTTGAGCATCCAATCATAGGGTTCAATTATGTTTGTAATGAAACTTGAAGGATAGCCTTTAGTTCCTAATCTCATAGCAATATAAGCATTTAAAATTTCGTGGGTTACTCCTTCTTCGTTTGCCCATGAAACGTGGTTGCTTGTATTAAATCTTTCTAAGGAGTTAGGATCTGATATCTTTGCTGAAGCTCCTATAGCGTTTAAAAAGTCCACTATGATAAAGGAAGCCATTTTCGAGAGAGATTCAAATACCAGATCTGGCAGTACTTGTTCTTTTTTCGAAGTATTAGTATTAGCAAGTCTCTTCCATTTCAGGCTATTTAACTCTACATAAGCGATAGGTTTTTCAAATACATACTGAACCGACGCTGGACTGCGTAGATATTTGAAAAATTTATCTAGCTCTACACCTTTTACGCGATCATAGTTTTCAGCAGCTTTGGAATACAGTTCGGGTGTTATATCGGAGAGTGTTCTGATTTTTTCCTGAACAAACTCATAGCCTAGCTCATGAGATGCCTGTTTAAATATTTCATTAATAAACGTTAATCCATTTTCAAAAATTGTAATTAAAGTGTTTGCTTTTAAGACTTTTTTTGTTCGACTTTGGCCTTCCTTACTTTGAAGCTTGAAAATCGAATTGTTTAGCAGAGCCAACTCCAATATAACTTTAATTTCTGTTAAAACGAATATTGGGATCTCTGTATACTTTGAAAAATTAATGCGGAGCTTTGCTCCCTGGACATTTTGTGCAGCATTAGGATAGTCGTTATTAAAATTCCAACACATGTCAGAAAACTTTGATAATTTCGATACAGGTTTGTCCATAAGGTACGTCACATACTCTATGTCATCTGTGTAATTATTTTGAAGGTGTCTCTTCTTTTGAACTGTAGCATGGTCTAGAGCATCTAAAACATATAAACGATGTTCTGCAAAACCTGTTAATACATTCAGCTTTTTTTCATAGTCCATTAGATTACTCCATCAACTAGTGTGGTCGTTTCAATGTATTCTGCTAAACGCCGTCCATTTTCTAATTCTTCTAAGGAAAAATTAGATAGTTCAGGTTCTGTAATACCTTTTATCAGTTCTAAATTCTCTGAAATAACATGCCCATAGGGTGTATCCATGACACGGGAGTGCTCTTTCAAAAGCGTATAGTCACGCTTCATTGCAAAAATTTCAGGCAGATTCTTAGCTGTAATAATGACATTGTCACAACCCAAACATTTGTTATATTGTGAGCATGGAGTACCAGGTATGTAGGATGAAAGATTTTTTACAAAATCTGGTGGGTCAAAAATATTTCTGCATTCAGCTAGAGGAGTATGAAAGGTTGTTACCAACTCATCATTTTTTTTGGACTCTATATCTTCTGGCACTTTCTCAACTTTTTTATCCAGAGTCGATTGATGTATCTCTTCTAATTCATCATTTATCTTCATTCTACTCATGGAGTTAAAATCTAGAGAATCTATATAACCGAGAGTTGTTTGGAGTGAGGAGTGACCCAACATGAGTTGAATTTCACGTACAGTTACGCCATTTCTAAGCATCTCACTAACAAATGTTGGTCTAAACCGACTTATTGTAAGAGTTAGGGGATCTCCTGCATCATTTTTTAAATTATATTTCTTAACAAACCTGGACAAACTAGCTCCCAATGCTTTTGCATTTTTTTCTTTGTTTCCTAATAGTGGAGATACTCTGCCGTGCTTTTTTGTACTATTCGACTGATAGATGAACAACCTATCTTTAAAGGCATCATCTTCAATATCTTGTCGAAAACTACTCGTCAATTGGACTAATTCTTCAAAAATAATTTTTATAGACTTAGCTTGAGATGACGTAAGCCATGTCAGTTCTGCATTAAAAAGATCGAGGTGGTATTCTTTATGACCATCAGACCTTTCTTTCCAATATCTAAGACAAGGCCGCGATGTTGCCGGATGGGAATCTACATAATCGTTTATATCAAGAGAAAGTAAAGGATTTGCATTTAAACCAGTAATTTGAGCAAGCCTTAAAACGTAAGGCGTTAGTGTATCCATATTTATCATTGGGGTAATGCCCCAGTCGTTGTATACCTCTATCAAACCCTTATCTGAATCATTAATAATTCTTAAGAAAGACTTCTCAATAGGTGATTTAGCTGTATTGTAATGAACTGGCTTACACATTAAGCGGTTTTCAAAGAGCCATCGCGCATTCTCTAGTGTCGAAAGGCCTCTAATGACTGAACCCTTTTCGTCCAAAGGATTGCTGCCTAAACCCGTTTTCTTATAAGGTTTGAGGGCTTTTCTAGATTCGCTCAATCCTTTTTCAATAGCCTCTAATATTCGAAGTCGCTCGTTCATTGTAAATGGCTTTTTAACATCTGTTTCTCTAGTTGTAGCAAATCCATTTATATTGAAAAAGCTATATTCTATATCGCGTACTTGAGTCAGCCGATTCAATGTTATACGGACTGAACTCAAAACTGTATTTGCATGATGACTTGATATTTCTTTATTTATTACCTTGCCCTCTAAATATTTCCGATATCTAGATAATAGGTGTTCATCAAAAGTTGTTACGTGAACCGCCCCGGGATTGTCGGAGACTCATTTATCTGAGAGAATACGACAATGAAAACACGAAACTATACCCCCGAAATGAAAGAGCGCGCCGTCCGTATGCTAATTGAAGCTAAAGACGACTACCC
>NZ_CAJHBH010000025.1:0-43070 GCF_904846585.1 Psychrobacter sp. H7-1 | reverse complement strand
GTCTGAGGGTCTATTAATTCACTAAATTGTTCTAGGGTGTCTGGAATCCTTTTATGCGTCTCATTAATAGCGTTTTGTAGTCTCATAGTAAAATAGCCCATCTACTTATTAGATGGGCTATTTTATTACTTTTATTGAGTTTTTGCCTTAACTGACTGGCATTACGCCATAAGGCGCCTTTTATATACAATAACAACTTGGGAGTCGCTGAATAGATGCTCTAGCGCTCGCTTAAATCACGCGCTACTAACTTCTTAAGCTCTTCTGGTGAAGACCATAGACCTTCTAAATCATAAAACTCACGTGCTTGGCGAGTCATGATATGTACGATAACACCGCCTAAATCTACTAAGGTCCAGTCGCTGTCTTTCTCACCTTCACGGCCCAGTGGCATAAAGCCTGATTTTTTTGCGGTGGCGCCCACTTCATCTGCCAAGGCGCTGACGTGGCGCTTCGAGGTGGCATCTGCGATAACCATATAATCGGTGACGTCAGTTAAATCGGCCACATGCAGTACGGTGATGTTCTTAGCTTTTAGGTCATCTAAAGTTTCTTGAACCATGTTTAGACAAAACTGTAGTCTCTCGTCACTCATGGGGGTTCTTTGGGTTGCGTCTAATGTCATAGCTATCCTATAAATTATTTTGGGTTTTCTTATATCCACTTGCTGCCAAAAGCGCTCGGCTAAAGCAGACTAAGCTAAAAGAAAGTTATACAAGCTTGGGTTGAAAATTTAGGTCATTAAGAGGGTATAAGGTTTGCACGTAGAGGTGTTGTAACAGCCATTAACTCAGTAAGAATGATATAAATTATTTTTCATAATATACGAATAAACAGAGCGTGGCAAAGCAGATTTTGCAATAT
The DNA here is from genome assembly GCF_904846585.1 of Psychrobacter sp. H7-1. Taxonomy (NCBI): domain Bacteria; kingdom Pseudomonadati; phylum Pseudomonadota; class Gammaproteobacteria; order Moraxellales; family Moraxellaceae; genus Psychrobacter; species Psychrobacter sp. H7-1. The sequence goes on along the minus strand of NZ_CAJHBH010000025.1, from coordinate 42,206 downwards.
CAAAGCTGCCCTCAGTTATAGCTTGGCGTATGGCGCTACTAGAAATGGGGTCAACACGGTGCGAATCTATGTATATATGGCCCTTTGCGGCGTATTTCAAGTCCTCAATATGTTCAGTGAGCGCAGATTTTAGTTTATTTGGCAGTAAATTAGCAATGTGTTGGTGCGTTTGTAAGTGATCACGGGGGATTACCCACAGATGAGCAAACTCAATAAGCCGGTCGCCATCTCGCCATTGGGGCAGGCTTTGGACATTATCGGCGCCAATGACAAACACTAAGCTGGCCTCAGGATTGGCCTGACGCAATGCTCTGAGAGTATCTATGCTATAGGTGGGCGGGGTTTGCCAAATTTCGTGGTCACAGATTCCAAAGTCAGCGGGACTGATTGCCGTCTGCGTTTTAGCTGCAGTCATCTCATCAATAGCCAGCTGTAACATGGCCATACGATGCTCAGGGCGACTGCTGTTGTCTTTGAGCGGTGAGCGTGAGGTGGGCATAAAATAGGCACTCAGCTTTGAGAGGGGCTTGGCTGTGTGTAGATGCTGATAAACATGGGCAAGCAGAGCCAAATGGCTATTATGCACCGGATCAAATGAGCCGCCCAAATAAATTTGGATGGGCCGGGTGGCGCAAGCATGGCGCGGATAAGCATCCGTCTCTAAATGACGACAAGATGAAGGGCTAGAGGCTGGGGTTGTGGTTGTGTTTGTGTTTGTGTTTGTGGTTGCAAGAGTAGGGGCAGGCATGACATATCCAGTCGAAAATCTAGCGATAGTAAGATCAATTTGGCCATCAACAGACACAGTAGCTTATCACAGCGCCTCTATGTCAAAGCAAAAAAGGTCAAAGCAAAAAAGGTTAAAGCAAAAAAATCCATAGGGTAAGATGGGGCGTCGCTTGTCTGCCAAACCGCTTGGCTAATATGTAATAGTATCAATAAAAATAGCCGGCAAAGCGCCGGCTATTTTTAGGCTATCAGGTTATCTCTTTGGCAGTTGCCATTAAAATGCCTGTAGCTATTAGCGATACCAACAGTGATTAAATCTCAGAGCTGCTGGCTTGAATGGCGGTTAAGGCGATGGTGTACACGATATCATCAACCAAAGCACCGCGTGATAAGTCGTTAACAGGCTTGTTTAAGCCCTGTAGCATCGGGCCGACGCTGACGACGTTGGCACTGCGCTGTACCGCTTTGTAAGTGGTGTTGCCGGTGTTTAAGTCAGGGAAGATAAACACGTTAGCTTGACCCGCTACAGGTGAGTCAGGCGCTTTTTGTTTGCCCACGCTAAGCACAGAGGCTGCATCATACTGTAGTGGGCCATCTACCATTAAATCAGGCGCACGTTCACGTACAATTTGAGTGGCTTGTTTGACTTTTTCTACATCGTCGCCGGTGCCAGAGGCGCCGGTTGAGTAGCTAATCATCGCCACTTTGGGCTCAATACCAAAGGCTTTGGCAGAGGCGGCCGACTGAATGGCAATCTCTGCTAGCTGCTCAGCATTGGGGTCTGGGTTAATGGCACAGTCGCCATAGACCACCACTTGTTCAGGCAATAACATAAAGAAGATAGAGGAGACAAGAGAGTACTGAGGGGCTGTCTTAATTAACTGGAAAGCCGGACGTACGGTATTGGCAGTGGTATGAATAGCGCCCGATACCAGACCATCCACCTCATCCATATGCAGCATGGTGGTGCCCAATACCACGGTGTCTTTTAGCTGTTCAGCGGCCTGCTCTGGAGACGCTTTGCCTTTACGGCGCTCAACAAAAGCGGCAACGTATTTGTCTAAATTGAGGGTGGCCGGATCGATGATTTCGATGTCTTTTGGCAGATCTACGCCGCGGTTTTTGGCCACTTGGGCAATCTCATCAGAGTTACCGATAAGCACACACTGGGCAATGCCGCGGCTTTGACAGATGGCGGCCGCTTCGATGGTGCGTGGCTCTTCGCCTTCAGGGAGAACCACACGCATTTTGGCTTGTTGTGCTTTTTTGACCACTTGATGACGAAACGCTGAGGGAGACAAGCGAGGCTTATAGTCGCGCTCAAAGTAAGACTTCAGCCAATTTAGATCTAAGTGCGCAGCTACGAAGCGGGTCACAGTCTCAGCACGCTCCACATCATCTCGTGGAATCTCATTACTGATGTTAAATAAGTTGGTCACTGTCTCTAAGCTATTGGTCGGTACGCTCATAATGGGCAAGCCGGTTTTTAGCGCAGGCTGACACAGCTCAAATACAGTATCGTTGGGGATGATACCACCGGTTAATACGATACCGGCCATGGGGATACCATTCATGGCAGCCATCGCTGTGGCCAATAACAAGTCATCACGGTCGCCTGGGGTCACAATCAAGGTGCCGCGGTTGAAGATTTCACCCACACGCGAGATGGTACGCGCCGCTAGGCTAGTTTTTAACACACGGCGCTGTTTTGCCTCACCTTGGTTAAGCCAAGTGGCATTTAACTGCTGGGCGATGTCCCATGTGCGCGGCACAGACAAGCTGTTGCTAAACGGTACCACACCAATGAGATGATATTTTTCGGTGGCAAAGTTTGGAGAGTATTTTTGCATCGCTTCGATAAATTCAGCATCCAGCTCAAGTGTGGCCTCACCTGGTGCGACTGGCTGCGTATCAAAGGTATTGGGTACGTTATTGGCACGCATTAAGATACTGCCCAAAGTACGCTCACCGGTTAAGCCGCCGAACGCACGTGCGTGTAAGTCTAATTTATCCGCCAATTGCTTGGGGTTTTCAAGGTCAGCCATACTCACAAAAATAACCTTGGCATCAAGCGCAGTGGCCAACGCATAGTTGACTTGCGAGGCGTAGTTGACCTCCTCTGTAGGCACCAAGCCTTCACAGACCACCACGCCGTAGCCGTCATCTAACTTATGAAAATTGGTAACCACATCTTCCATTAAGTCATCAACATTGCCCGCATTCATCATGCGCTCAACACGCTCACGGGGGATAGACTCAGGCGGTGTTAAGCCAAAAGCTTTGTGCGCAAGCTCACTTGAGCTGTCTAAGGTGTGCTGTGAATCATACGAGTCATCTTGCAAAAATGGCTTCATAAAGCCAGCTTTTATGCCCAAGTAATCGAACGCTTTAATCAGACCAAGACCTGCAGATGTAAGGCCAATACCACGACCGGTAGGGACCAGCAAAATAGTTTGCATCAATCAATCCTTAGTTGTTTTTTAAATGAGTTATTTTTAAATGAGTTGTTTTCAAAAAGTGCATCAAGCCAAAAATCAGCTTTGTGATATAAACCTGCCCGCCCATCGCTAGGCAGGTTTATACTTATAGTCCCAATACGGCTCGAGTCTCTTCAGCGATTTGATACTCTTCATCAGTTGGAATGACCCATAATTCATAGCGGCTGTCAGCGGTATGAAAACTGCCTTCTTCTCCGCCATATAACTCAGCATTTTTTTGTTGATCTATATCTAGACCAAAATGACGCATCACATTTAAGATACCGGCACGGATGGTGGCTGAGTTCTCACCGATACCGCCTGAGAATACAATACCTGTCATATCAGGTAGGGCGCAAGACAATGACGCTAAATATTTACCAGCGCGGTAGCAGAACATCTCTACCGCTAATTTGGCGTCTTGTTGGTTGGGATGTGAGTCATCATTGGCAATGGATTCAACAGTACGCATGTCGTTTGAGACACCAGAGATGCCAAGTAGCCCACTTTCTTTGTTCAAAATAGTGTCGATCTGCTCTAGGTTTAGCCCCAACGTGCGCTTGAGGTGAATGTGTAAGCTTGGGTCGACATCGCCGCAGCGGGTTCCCATCATTAACCCCTCAAGTGGGGTAAGACCCATGCTGGTGTCTAAGCTTTTGCCATCATAGACCGCTGTTTCCGAGCTGCCATTACCTAAGTGAGCGATCAGCCAGCCGTGTGGCCCTGATTGTGTGGTTAACTCGCTTGCACGGTGAGACAGATAAGCGTGTGAAGTGCCATGGAAGCCATAACGACGAATGAAGTCTTTTTCATACATCTCTTTTGGAATGGCATAGCGGAAGGCTTTGGGCGGCATGGTTTGGTGGAAAGCGGTATCGAATACCACTACTTGGGGCAGCTCAGGATGGATGGCTTGAACCGCTTCAATACCAATGGCGTTGGCAGGGTTGTGTAGCGGTGCTAGAGCTTTTAGGCGTTTGACTTCTTCGATAACGTGCGGGGTAACTTTTTCGGCATGGCTAAACTCGCGTCCCCCATGCACCACACGGTGACCTACTGCGATAGGAGATTGGTCGCCCAACAAATCCATGATACGCACCAAAGCCGCTTGGTGGTTGGCACCTGGAATGGTCACCTCGGTTTTTTTACCTTCAAGGCATTTGTGAACAATACGGGCATTATCTAACCCTAGGTTTTCGGCTAAGCCGGTGATTCTGTGCTGATTGTCTTCACTAATTAAAGCATATTTGATCGAAGAGGATCCGCAGTTAACGACTAACGTTGGGTTACTGATAATGGTATTGCTCATTTTGTGTCCTTACATTAAAAAGTGAAAAGAAAGTAAGCAAAAAAATACACCACAAGAGGTGTGCTCTTTAAGCCATAGGCGCATAACGCCCTACATTATCTTCTACCAACACATAACATCCTATTGGGTGTGGCTTTATATTTGGCCAAGCCAAATTTATTATAATTTCTACACGAAATAAAATATAACTGAGTTGGAGAGTGCCCTAAATACAGCTATGAGCGACTTATGGTATGCGCCTATATTAAGTATAGCTCAGATTAATTTTAAAAACAGCGGGTAAGTGCTTAAAAATAAAAACTTTCTTTAGAGGGCTTATGAAAAACCATCAAAACCCTTTAGGCAAATTTTCAGAAGTTTGGTACCATAGCCTACACTTAATTTAGCAATATCGGCCTAGTTGGGCCCCCATAGGAAGCTGCTCATGACAAACCGTTACTCAAAAATTTTATTTAACTCAAGCTTAACTGATTTAATCTGTGAGCGCCTATATTTTGACAATAATGGTGCTCAAATGAGCGGTAAAAATGCACAAAAAAAGGCGCGTAAAAAACCCAATACCCCTATTATAACTATGGTTATGATGTTTGGGACGCTGATGTTAACCGGCTGTGGTCAAAAAGGGGCGTTATATTTGCCCGAAGAGGCGCCTAGCAATACTGATTTTATGATTTATAAAGGCAATAAGAGTGAGGCTAATAAGGTAAAAGAGGCACAAACCCGCGAGCAAGTTGAACAAGCGGCTGAGCAGGATCCTGAAGATTATTAATGTGCTTTGGGTGCACCGCTTTACCTGTTTTGACATTAATGGTTTAATAAGTTGATTAAACTGCTTTTTTGTTGATTTATACTCTCTGACTTGGACACCTTTATATTATGAGCAACCCCGACTTATCTCAAGCCGCCGTACAACATAGCGAATCTGGTCTACGCATCAATCCTGAAGTCTTTGTCAAAAAACTGCCCACTTTAAGCTATCAGCAAGGGACCTTGTTTGTGGAGCAAGCCTCTGTACAGCAGTTGGCTGAGCAGTATGGTACGCCTTTGTATGTGTATTCAAAGCAGGCAATTTTGGATGCTTATACGGCATACACTACCAGTTTTGCAGCCATTGACCATCAGGTCTGCTATGCGGTCAAAGCCAACTCAAACTTAGCGGTGTTGTCGGTATTGGCCAAAGCCGGTGCAGGCTTTGATTTGGTGTCCTCAGGGGAGCTGGCTCGAGTACTGGCCTTGGGCGCTGACCCCAGTAAAATTGTATTCTCAGGTGTGGGCAAAACCGTCACTGAACTCACAGCGGCGCTTAAAGCAGGTATTGGCTGCTTTAACGTAGAGTCATTAAGTGAGCTTGATACGCTAAATGCGGTGGCAGCAGAGCTGAATGTTAAAGCGCCGATCTCCATTCGGGTCAACCCAGATGTCGATGCCAAAACCCATCCTTATATTTCAACCGGCCTAAAAGACAATAAATTTGGTATCAGTCATGACATCGCTGTGGCAGCATATCAACATGCCGCAAGCTTAGAGCACTTACAGATTGTCGGTATTGACTGCCATATTGGCTCACAGTTGACCGAAATTGATCCGTTTGTGGCCGCTTTGGATAAGGTGTGTGAGCTGATTGAAGCGCTCAAACAAGTAGGCATTGAGCTACAGCACATTGATTTGGGCGGTGGTTTGGGTGTTATCTATATTGATGAAGAGGTGGCTAAGGTCAGTGAGTTTGCCGCCGCTTTATTACCAAAACTACAAGAGCTTGGGTTAAAAGTATTTTTTGAGCCGGGCCGCAGTATTGTTGCCAACGCTGGCATGTTGGTTACCAAGGTTGAGGTGTTAAAACCCACTGAGCATAGAGACTTTGCTATTGTTGATGCGGCTATGAATGACTTAATTCGTCCAGCGCTGTATCAAGCCGAAATGGCGGTCATTCCGGTACAAACAGCGTCACAAGCATCACAGAAGAGCTGGGATATTGTCGGCGCTGTGTGCGAAACCGGCGACTTTTTGGCCAAAAAACGTCTGTTAAGCCTAGCGGTTGGCGATATTTTGGCCATTACTGGTGCTGGCGCTTATGGCTTTGTGATGAGTAGCAACTACAATTCGCGCCCACGTCCTGCTGAGGTTATGGTGTCAGGGGATAAGCACCAAGTGGTACGCGCCCGTGAGACCGTAACACAGTTATTTGAGACGGAATCAACGTTTGATATAGATTAAGCCATCAACGCATTAAAAAAATTAATCATAATTATCTGCTCAACGTGCATTGATAATTGACAAAAAAACCTGCATTTACTGTGCAGGTTTTTTTATTTTTTAGCGCATCATTCAGCGCTGCCCTTGTATTCATTGGCCATCTAATAACGGCTGTGTGCTGTATCGCTAAGCAAAACTTAAGGGCAGATAAGCCAATTGCCAATACAGCACAGTTAGGCATTATCATTGTGATATTGTGCATGTTAAGATAAGCCATAAATAGAATCTAAGGAATATAAAATATGCTTATAGAGTTTACAAAAATGCATGGGCTGGGCAATGACTTTATGGTCATTGACTTGGTCACTCAGCGTTTGGAGCTGACACCAGAGCTGATTACATTATTGGCTGATCGCAACTTAGGTATTGGCTTCGATCAGCTGTTGGTGGTTGAGCCACCCATGCGTCCAGATGTTGATTTTCGCTACCGCATCTTTAATTCAGATGGTAGTGAGGTGGAGCAATGTGGTAATGGGGCACGCTGTTTTGCCCGGTTTGTACAGGCGCGCAAACTGTCATTCAAGCAGCGTATTCGGGTTGAAACCAAGTCAGGTATTTTAACGTTATCGACCGATAATTACGGCTGGGTAGAGGTGGATATGGGCAAGCCGCGCTTTGAGCCGGCAGAGATCCCTTTTACGCCCAAAGCCATTACTAAAATACAAAACGCTTATCACCTAGATGTCGAGGGGACGCCGGTACAATTGTATGTGGCCAATATGGGCAACCCACATGCGGTTATTAAGGTCGATGATATCTTGACGGCCGATGTTGAGAAGCTTGGCAAAGCCATTGAGTCGCATCCGGCATTTCCTGAGCGGGTTAATGTTGGCTTTATGCAGGTGATGAACCAGCGTCACATTCGTCTGCGTGTCTATGAGCGCGGTGTGGGCGAGACCCAAGCCTGTGGTACAGGTGCTTGTGCGGCGGTCGCTACCGGCATTCGCGAAGGCTGGCTGGATGAGGGCGAGGAGATTAGAGCGCAGCTTTATGGCGGCAGTTTATTGATTCGCTGGTCACCTGGCTATTCTGTGATGATGACCGGCCCGACCGCTTTCGTCTATGAGGGTGTGTTCAGTCCTGATGGTATTATGGCGCAGGCCGGTCTTAAGCCATTAAGCTAGGTGCAAGCAAGGTCAGGTCAACCACAGTCATGACAAATAAAGTGCTGGAGAAGCAGCAGCTAGAGGATTCTTTGGCCACCAAACCTGTTTTTGCTGAGCTAGAGGCCTTATTGCCACCAGTGGAGCAGTGGTTAAGCGAGCTGTCGGTGCGTCAGATGTCAGCGCATACCATTGATGCCTATTATGCAGGCCTGTATCAATTGGCCTGCTTTTTGGCGCAGGCTCAGCTCAACTGGACCCGCTGTGATAAACGGCAATTGGCCAAATATATCGCTAAGCGCTTAGATACTGATGCGCTGGCCATCTCTAGCGTGCAGCAAGAGCTGTCGGCCATTCGCCACTTTTATAGCTGGCTTATTGAGCAAGGCCAAGCCCGCATCAATCCCACTACCGGCTACCAGCTCAAGCGTGCGCCTCGGCCGCTGCCCAGTATTGCTGATGGCGACTTAATTGCTCAGCTACTTGAGCAGCCCATGCCAGATACACCAGAGCAGGCTCGGCTGTGGATACGGGATAAAGCGATGTTTGAGCTGCTCTACAGTAGTGGCCTACGTGTGGGGGAGCTGGTCGGGCTGAATGTGGCTGATCTGCGTATCGATGCCAAAGGGGAGCGTGGCGAGGTGCGGGTAACAGGTAAAGGTAATAAAACCCGCTTAGTGCCAGTGGGGCGCCAAGCATTAAAGGCCATTAATAGGTATCTGCCACATCGCAATCTGTGGGAAGAGCGTGGCGATAGAGCTTTATTTATCAGTGAAAAATATGGTACTCGATTGACCACACGAGCGGTGCAGCAGCGCCTAAAAGTTGCTGCTGCCCGAGCTGGTATTGCCCAAAATATGTATCCGCATTTGCTGCGCCACTGTTTTGCCTCGCACATGCTGTCAGGCAGTGGCGATTTGCGGGCAGTGCAAGAGATGCTTGGCCACAGTGATATCAGCACCACGCAGATTTATACCCATGTAGACTTTGATAGACTGACTCAAGTGTATGATAAAGCGCATCCTCGAGCCTCGCAGGAGAAAAAAACGCCTCGTTAACGCTTAACCAACGTGGCTAACATGCCGCCAGTACTTACCCATAACCCAGTACTTACCCATAACAAAGCCAGATAGCTACCTGCCATCTGGCTTTGTTATTTAGGGTTTATGCCAAGCGATGACAGTGATGGATGGGCATGTTTTGGCGCCAATTTTGCTGCTTTGTGCGCTCAAAGGGAGCAGTAATTAATTCAAATCCCTGCTCAGGCTGCATAAGCTTGGTCTGATTGGTGCCGACCAGCTGCTCACCATTAGCGTTCATGATGCTACTGTGCCCCCAAGTCTGCCGCTGTCCACTGGGGATATCGTGCGTGCCGCCTTGAGCTGAGCCTACCACCAAGCACTGAGCATCCAAGGCACGTGCTTGTAATAACAACTGCCAATGCGCCTTACCCGTTTGATAAGTAAAGGCGGATGGTGCGGTTAGAATCTCGGCGCCTGATTGCCGCAGCTTTTGCGCTAAGGCGGGAAAGCGCAGATCAAAGCACACCATCATCCCCACAGACAGGGGCTGAGTCTGAGCTGATTGGCCAAGCAGGTTGGCCATATCGCACTGTGCGACTACCGTGGTATCACCCGGCTCAAAAGTTCTGCCCTCATCATAGCTTCCGGTGTTATCGGCCACTTGCGCTTTAAATAAATGAATCTTGTCATAACGCGCCACTCGCTTGCCCTCAGGTGAGAATAATTGACTAACTTGGCGCAAACGTTCACCAGGTACTGGCGTACCATCAGGACGATACGCACAAGGTAAACTGCCAGCGACAATGAACATCTGATGCTCGAAGGCCAATGTGGCATACCACTGCGACAGCTCATCGAAGCGCTCGGCAAGCTGCTGCTGTCCCCCCATCCGGCAAGCATTCTCAGGCAGCACCAATAGGTGGACATCTTGCTGCTTAGCGGCGATTACAGCACGTTGTATATTCGCTAAATTGGTCTCGATATCAAACTGACTGCTCAGCTGCACACATCCAATGATAGGGTCCATTATAATCGCCTTGTCCTTTTATCTGTGGTTCAAATAGCCTGTGGCTTAACTAGAAATTTGTGGTTTAACTAGCAATAGTTACCTTAAAAACTCACGGCCAGCTTATTTGTTTTTTGGTTCAATATTGTATTTAGAGTAGCATGTTCGCTGGTTAGAATCTATCTAGAACCGCTGGCATTAAACGGTGTATTTGTAGAGCAAAGCCACGGGTTATCCATGTCAAGCCCCCAAGCATTAGTAGGCCTGCTTGACCAAAAAAACAACCATAAATAATCAACAAGCTTGTTTACTAAAACAAAGACTTAAGGTATTTTTTAAAAAGCCCATCGCCCAGATATTACCGCTGATTTATGGCAGCAGTTTGTGTTAATGCGTTTATTATAACTAACTAATTTTCGTGATTTTCTAAATAATATGTGCTACTAATAAAGCGGCGTGTCCGGCCTGAGTCGGCCAGCACTCCTCCCTAATTGAGATAAATACCCTTATGATAAGCACTTCCTTTAATTTAGGCTTTAATCTATCCACCACCCAAAAGCTGACACCTCAGATGCAGCAAGCCATTAAGCTGTTGCAGTTATCAAGCCTTGAGCTTGAGCAAGAGGTGCAGATGAAGCTTGATAGCAATCCTTTATTAGAGCGGGTAGAGGACGATGATATTGATGCTGAGGATTTTAACAGTATTGAGGAGCTGACTCGATTGGAGCTTGATGCTGAAGCACAAAAGGAGGTGTATGACCCTTATAATGACGACTATGGCTTAGAGTATCAGGAAGGGGCGACTGAGGATGTATTTAGCGAGTTAGATGGCGATGGCTTAGGTAATTTAGGTGACTTAAATGACTTAAACGACTTAAACGACTTAAACGAGAACGCGCTGGATGACACAAATAAAGCGGAGGGGGATATAGAGCAAAACCAAGCTTTAATCAGTATCACCACCACAGCAGATAACGATCTTAAGGCTGAAGCATCAAACCTAGACACCAGTCTCGGTGAGCTGCCGATAGACACTGAGTGGGATGATATCTATACCCATAGCCCCACTGGACTTGCTGCACCAGACACCCAAGGCATGAGCGATTATCAAGGTGCAACCTCCGTCAGTTTACAAGACCACATTCGCTGGCAGCTCACTTTTAGTAAGCTGTCCTCAGTGCAGTCGCTTATCGCTGATTATTTGATTGATGCTTTGGATGATCACGGTTTTATTCAAATAGACATGGCTGAGCTAAAAGACAGCTTTGATGAAATGGCCAGCTTCTATCAGTGGCAGCAAAAAATAGAGTTAGAACATATCCAACAGGTCATCGAGCTGATTCAAAGCTGTGAGCCATTGGGAGTGGGAGCGCGCAATTTGGCCGAATCATTACAAATTCAGCTGCGTGCACTGGATGAGAATACCCCTTATATGCGTCAAGCGCTGCGTCTGCTAGATGAGCATCAACTGCTTGTGAGTAACAATATTAAAGAATTGATGAGTCGCACGGGTCTAAAAAACAATGAAATCAGCCCCGCACTCGAATTGATTCGTACCCTGAATGCCGCGCCAGGATTGGCTTTTTCTAAAGCGCAGCCAGATTATGGCAGCACTCCTGAGGTGTATGATATCCCTGATGTGATTGTACAACTGGTGCATAACCAAGGCGGCGGTGAGGCGGTGTGGAAGGTCGAGCTGAATCCAGAGACCCTGCCTAAGCTAAGAATCAATCAGCAATATGCAAGCTTGGTTAAGCGCGGGGATGACAGCCCAGACAACGTGTATCTGCGTGATAATCTAATGGATGCCCGCTTATTTATCCGAAGCATCGAAGAGCGCAATCACAACCTACTTAAAGTGGCTACCTGCATTATAAAAATGCAGCAAGATTTTTTATTACAAGGTGCCACTGCCATGAAGCCATTGATTTTAAAGGAAGTCGCTGAAGAGGTAGGTCTGCATGAGTCTACCGTATCACGGTTGACCACCAGTAAAAGCATTTTAACCCCGCAAGGGCTGTTCTCCCTCAAGCACTTCTTCTCCTCCCACGTCTCAAGTGATCAAGGTGACGTCTCCTCCACAGCCATTAGTGCCATGATTGAGGCATTAATTGACGCTGAAGACCCCAAAAAGCCGATGTCGGACAGTGCCATCAAGCAGCATTTACAGCAGCAAGGTATAGATATTGCTCGGCGCACAGTGGCCAAATATCGAGAAGCCATGAATATTGGCTCTTCTACACAGCGCAAGTTAAAGTTCTAGTCGTTAGCGCTTAGCGGTGAGTTTTTTTGAAAATAAGTTTTTGCTGTTTTAGCCTAAACATAACCGAAGCGCAGACCTCATCAAATCGTCACAAAGCCCCATTAGACAAGCAATAGCCGTTATTTAAAAAATAAAAAAATTTCAGATTATAAATGATATGGAGAAAATAACCTTATTTATTTACATTTATTTACAATAATTGTCCTTGTGCAAATGTGTTTTTCATGTCAAATTAAAGCTGTCCCAACAAATGTTTAACTTAACCTAAGTTGCGGGCAAGCGATTCTAATACGGATTTTAGAAGACGCTACAACCAATAATGCTGGAGTGCTATCTTATAGGTTTTTTAAAAAGCTTAGATAATACAAAGGTTTACACAATGACTTAGACAGGAAAAATGCCATTTACTAAAAAAATGCCATTGAATCGGTCATTATAAAAAAGTCTCCTTGAGTCAGCGGTAGCTGCTCAAATCAAAAAAGGATGTAAGCATTATGAACATTTCAATTACTGGCCATCACATCACTATTACTGACGCTATGAAAGACATGGTTATGGACAAGCTTTCAAAAGTTGAACGCCATTTCGATCAAATTCAAAGCATTAAAGTGATTCTTTCGCTGGACAATCATCGTACAGATGCCAGCCACAGTGGTAAAAATAACCACAAAGCAGAAGCGCTGATGCGGGTAGCGGGTCAAGAAATGTTTGTACAGTCGTATGATGATGATATGTATAAGGCCATCCATGAAATGGCAGATAAATTAGACCGGCAAGTGCGTAAATATAAAACACGTATTGACCGTAAGACCCGCTCTTCTAAACGTAGAGAGCGCTTGGTTGCTAGCCTACCGGTAGTAGAGCCCGCCGCCGAAGAGTCTTTTGCTTATTAGGTTCTAGCTTAGGATTATTTGATAACCTTGATTTGATATCCTTAAGCTTGATAATCTTAAGACTGATACCCCTAAAAGCGGTTAAAAAAGCAAAAATAGGTCATAAACAGGACAAGTTATAACTGATAAAGCCCCTATTCGAAAGAGTAGGGGCTTTATTGATAGCTTAAAGGTGTGTTTGGATTGGTATACGACTTTAACTATAACCAGATCTATAAAAAGTGCTCAGTCCCCAATTTAGCCGCCGCCGACAGCTTGTACCACTTCAATACTCATATTTTGCACTAACACAGTGGCCATAAGCTCAGACTTAGGGATAAGCGCCCCATCAATCTCTACGGCATAACGACCTTGGGTAAGCTCAAGCTCATCTAATACAGCTTTTACGTTGTCTTGCTCAGTGCTAATTATTTGCCCGTTGACGGTAATGGTGTACATGGTTAATCCCTGTCTTTAGTGATAACTGTCCAAGTTTAAGATGTTGTTATTTAGCGAGGTGCTAACTTAAAGGCGGTGATGGCCAGCCACACCCAGCCAATAATCATTAAACTGCCGCCAATAGGTGTAATCGCACCAAACCAACGTGGTGCTCCCAAGGTCATCGCAAATAGACTGCCTGCAAAGATAATAATCCCAATTTGTAATAGCCATGCTGTAGTCTGAGTGGTATAACCCAGCTTGATAAGCAGACCGACCAGTAACAAGCCTAGCGCATGATAAAACAAATACTGGGCACCTGTGTGCCACCACGCCAGCTGTTCTGCTGATGCTATGGCCTTAATGCCATGAGCGCCAAAAGCGCCTAATGCAACCGCCATTGCCAAGTTAATGGCTGCAATAGCAATCCAGTTCATAATATGTGCCCTGTTATTGAGGTATTAAGTCTGATTAATCTTATAAATGCCTTATAAAATTAAGTCTAATTGACAGTGATAAGGGGATATCCCAGATATGGCAAAGGCTCTCACTGTCTCACCAGTAAAAGCCTTTATTGTCTAAATGCTGTATCTGCTTAATAAGCATCATCGCTTGGCATAATGACGCTGTCGATGGTCATGGCCTCACGGATTTTATCCATGGCATTTTTTTCGATTTGGCGCACGCGCTCAGCTGAGATATTGTACACCGCTGCCAACTCATGCAAGGTGGATTTTTGTTCGGACAACCAGCGCTGTTCAACGATATCACGAGAGCGCTCATCTAAAGTATCCATAGCATCCATCAAGGCATTGGTGTTGTTCTCTTCCCAGTCAGCATCTTCCACCATCTCTGCCGGATCAACGCCATCTTCTAAGAAAAGCTGCGGCGCATAGTGACCGTCTTCATCATCAGTGGACTGTGCTTCAAATGACGCATCATAAGAGGTCAGACGCGACTCCATCTCCAGCACTTGTTTGCGGGTGACGTTTAAGTCTGCGGCAATGGCATCGGCCTCCTCTAAAGTCAGCTGATTGTTGGTCTTTTTTAGGCTGCGTAAGTTAAAGAACAGCTTACGGTGTGCCTTGGTGGTGGCCACTTTGACAATGCGCCAGTTACGAATCACAAACTCATGGATTTCAGCCTTGATCCAGTGCACAGCAAAAGACACCAGACGCACGCCTTTATTGGGGTCAAAGCGTTTTACTGCTTTCATTAAGCCCAAATTGCCCTCTTGGATTAAGTCTGCTTGCGGCAAGCCATAGCCTGAATAACTGCGCGCAATATGAATCACAAAGCGTAAGTGTGACATAACCAAGATACGCGCTGCCTCCACATCGCCATCGTCGTAATAACGATGCGCCAATTCTTGCTCTTGCTCTGTGGTCAAGATAGGTATCTGATGCACAGAATTCATATAAGCACCCAAGTTGATGCCGGGTGCTGATAGGTTCACCGGCATCGCAGGCACTAAGTCGCGTGTGCTGGTGTTGGGATAGTCGCTTACCCAGTCATCGGCTTTGGCAAGCTCGGGGGTCAGCAGATCATCGTCTATCCCATCATCAAGCTCGTCATAATCTAGAGCCAGATTATCGTCATCTAACTCCGCATCGATATCTAAATCGATTGGATCTAATTCAGAGGTGACCGCTGTAGGTGGGCTGCTTTTAGCCGTCTCTTTTTTAGTTGTTTTGGTTTTTTTTGGAGTAGCCATGTTTTGACCTTCAAAGTAATAACTTTATTGAGATCTATTGTAAAGGATAGCGCACCCTAGTTACCATTGGTTTTGGTAATGATGAGGTGAAAGATTGTATCGAGTTTTTCTAAACTATCGACTGACCCTTGAACACTACTGGTATTCAGGGCTAATTGCAAATTGGCATGGTCACAAAAAGCGGCCAAATCATGTTGTGAATTTGGATCGGTGGCCAGAACATAGATGCTCTGCCCAGGCTGCATACTGCGTAAGGCAACCTTGGTTTTTAGTAGCGGCATCGGGCAGGCAAGGCCGCGACCATCGACCAAGGCGCTAATGGGCGCCGCTTGGCTAACCTCAGCGATGGTGTTCTGATCGGCGGTAGATAAAGGCGTCATTTGCTCGCTCAAAAGCTGTTCAAGTTGCGGAT
This sequence comes from Psychrobacter sp. H7-1, assembly GCF_904846585.1. NCBI lineage: Bacteria > Pseudomonadati > Pseudomonadota > Gammaproteobacteria > Moraxellales > Moraxellaceae > Psychrobacter > Psychrobacter sp. H7-1. Next base: position 26,608 of record NZ_CAJHBH010000025.1, on the reverse strand, counting down.
TTAAAGTATTATTTATCATAAATAAGTAGTTTCACTAATGAATAAAAGAAGTTGTGGGTTGTTATAAAGGGGTTATACACTGCGCTGAAAAGGGCAGGGTATTATAAAAAATTACATCCCAGAGACGATGGCATAAGGTTAACCGGTTATGATGTTATCATCAAAGGAAAATCATCTTTTACTATAATAAGTGCATACGAGGTTGGCGGTTACAGACGGGATGTAGGTCATAAGATATTGACAATATCTCAATATAACTGCATCGTTAATGGCTATAGATAATAATAAAAGCGCTAAAATTCAAGCAGCCGCAGCGCTTTGTTTGCTAAAGTTACAGGCAGACAAGCGTATGATCACTATTAGCAAGGATAACAAATAGAGGTTGAATTTATTGAACTTACCGTCAGGTTTTAGACGTTTTGTCACTTATCATCAGCGTGACAGTCAGCAAAGCGGGGCAGCCGTGCGATTTGTAAAAGTTACTTATCGCCGTTACTGCACAGCCGCTGTCCCTTTATTACTGCTTGGTTTGCCGCTGATGGCCACGGCGGCGCCAACTGCAGCTATCAATGCCACCTCCTCTTCAGCGATAGGCTTTGATAATCCAAATTTTAGCCTGCCTGAACTGGGCAGTGGGGGTGGACGCTTTATTGAAGCCAATCAGCACAAAGTGCTGGGCGAGTGGTCGCTACAGCAGCTTGGCAAAAGTGCACCCTTGTTAAATGATCCGTGGTCACAGGAGCAGCTAGAGAGCTTGGCGTGGCAGATTAATGCCCAAGCACGTAGCCAGGCGCCACTTGCTTTGATGGTTATTAACAATGCCAGTATTAATGCCTTTGCCATTCCCGGCGGAGTCATGGGTATTCATACTGGCACCGTTATTGATGCCAATAGCATGGATGAGGTGGCCAGTGTGATTGCCCACGAGGTGGCGCATTTAAGTCAGCGCCATTATGAGCATAGAGATGAGGCCAGTCGAAAAGCGTTAATGATGCAAATTGGCGGTTTATTGGCTGCAATCGCTGCCTCTGCCGCTGATGGAGATGCAGCGGCGGCGGTGATGATGGGCAGTCAGACCGCCGCGTTAAATGCGCAAATGGCCTTTAGTCGTAGTAATGAGCGTGAGGCAGATCGCATCGGTATGCAGCTTATGGCCAAAGCCGGCTATGACCCTAGAGCCATGCCGCGATTTTTTGCCACCTTAAATCAAAAAACGCAATTAAATATGGTCAAAAACGCCTATTTACCCAGTTTTATCATGACCCATCCGCTAAGCTCTGAGCGATTAAGTGAAGCACAAAGCCGTGCTAATAGCTATGCCACAGTTGGCCTGCACAACCAAAGTGATCCGCTGACCTTTGATCTTTTAAAGTGGCGTTTAAAGGTGTTGAGTAATCAAGTGACTGAAGGCGATTTGTTGGCAGCTGCAAAGCAAAGTACAGGTGCCACGATGGCGCTGGCTTTTTGGTATGGTAAGCAGGGGCGCTATAATGAGGCGGCGGCTCAATTCTCAAAGCTGAAAAATACAGCTATCAGCTCGACCAAAGACAAAATGGCATTTGATGTGCTGCTTGCTATCAGTCAAGGCCAAGTGGCCGGCATGCAGGGCAATTGGCAACGTACAGAGTCACTGATTACTCCTTATTATAATCTGTATCCTGAGCGCCGTGATACCAAGATGTTATTGGCAGATGCTTGGCTGCAATTGGGTAAATATAATGAGGTGATCAGCTTAATGAAGCCATTGGTTCAAAGCCGTGAATATGATGTTGAAGCCTTATTTAGAATGCAAAGAGCCTATGAGCTACTGGCCACTAGCAACCGGCAGTCTAATACCACGTTGAGTCAAATCTCAGCCGTCAATGCTTTGCGCTACAGAGCCAAAGGCGAGCTGTGGCAAGGAGAGTATAATGATGCCTTGGTGTCATTGCAGCAGGCTAAAACATTGGTGCAGAGCTTTAGTAAAGCCTCCGGCTCAAGCTCAGGCTTTAATAGCCGTCCACTGCTGGCCAGTATTGATAGCGAAGTTGCCCAAGTAAAAACAGCCAAGGAGGTTCGTCCTTAGCTGTTATTGTTGATAGCTTTAGGTGGCTGTCAGTACTAGCCCATTAATGCTTTTTTGACCAGCTGTGACATGACCGCCGCATCAGCACGCCCAGCAGTTTTGGTTTTTAAGGCGCCCATAACCTTACCCATGTCCTGCATTGAGCTTGCGCCTTGGGCTGCGATTTCTTGATTGATAAGTGCTGCTAATTCTTCATCACTCATCTGCTGCGGCATAAACTGATTGATAATATCAATTTCAAATTGCTCTTTTTGAGCCAAATCATCACGGCCATTATCTTGGAAGACATGCAATGACTCTTGGCGCTGCTTGAGCTGCTTTTGTAAAATCTCTAATACCCCTGCATCATCTAAGTCAACTTTGCGATCAATTTCAATTTGTTTGATGACTGATTGAACATTACGCAGTACTTTTACTTTTTCAAGCTCACGAGCTTTCATAGAAGTTTTGACTTGTTCGGTAATGGTGTCTTTTAACGCGCTCATAATAGTGTCCTATTGTTATGATTATAAAAGGGCGTGATTGCCTTAACTTTAGTAAATGTTGACAGACAGTCATGCTAGATTAAGCCCATAGGCGCAAAGCTGTCTAGTGGGCTCTTGTAAGAAAAGTAGACAAAAACATAAGGGCATAAACAAGCTATTTGCCAAAATTTTAGCACAAAAAAACCACCTATATTATGGCGCCATTAGCAATGCATGCAAGTAGGCGACAAAATAAGGTGGTTTTTTAATCAGTATTTAAAGCAATAAGCTTTAATGGCTACTGATTAGTACATACGAGTGGTACGGATAGACTCGCGCTGTAATTTCTTTTTGTAGCGTTTTACGGCTGCTGCCTTTTTACGCTTACGCTCTTGCGTTGGCTTTTCGTAAAACTCGCGCTTACGTACATCAGATAAAACACCAGCTTTTTCGCAGGCACGCTTGAAGCGACGGATAGCGATATCAACAGGTTCGTTTTCTTTAACCTTAACTGAAGGCATGCAGACTCCTTAAATAAGTAGTGGAAATAAGAGACTAAGGACATTAGTAATGCTGTGTGGTTGGTATTAGCCGCAGTGTCTCAAAAGGGTGCGGCATCAGCTATTACTAGGATAAAAACTTAATAATCTCAATACGTATATTAGATTAAGAGCGAGATTATACTAAAAAATGTGCCTTGTGTCAATGTGCTGCAGCCGCCAATGCTCATAGGGTGACTGCTTTATAGGCTTTATTTTTTCTAGGCTTGGCAAAAAAAAGACAGGCCATTTACAATAAATAGGTTTGAAGCAAATATTTAAACAGTTTATAATGCGATAAAACATTCATTTATAATGAATGATTATAATTGTTTTTTGATATGTCCTCATAGAAGTAACTGATTTTTGGCGACCGCTTGGGTAGTGAGATCGGACAAATTATTGTAGTCAATGCGCTAAAATCTTAGCTGGGTGATAGTGAGAGGCCAGCGGTTGTGATATTATTGCAGAGTCGATTTAGCAGACCTTTATGCCTGATATCATTAGGCTACTGTCCTTATTTTAATCAACCGATGCATCTAGATACTTAACGCTTATGTCCTAGCTTGACTGTTTTAACTTAAATAAGACAGCTTTATTAACATAACTTGCGCATAGCGTATCTACAATCCTTTTAGGAGTTCGTAATGTCATTAATTGCTCAGCAAACCCCAAAAAAATCAGCCGCTTTTCGTGTGACCGCACTGGCTTCTATTATGTTAAGTGCCGCAGTAACTTTGACAGCCTGTGGTGGCGGTGAACATGAAGCCAAAGCGGTTGATAAACTAGATGAGGCGGCGGAACTGGCTAAAGCCAATGCGCCTAAGCCTGAGCCATTAAAACCTGAAGATATTGCGCCAGCTTCTTCAGCCCCAGCTGCCACTGATGCTGCCGAAGGTACGGCTACCGCTGATGCTGCAGGTACTGATGCTGCTGCGCCTACGGCTGAAGGTGCAGCCACCACCACAACAGATGCTGCTGCGACGACTGACAGTGCGACAGCGCCTGATACTACAGATACTACAGCCGATGCCGCGGCTCCTGCTGCTGACATGGCACCTGAGGCTAAATAGCACAATAGGCGAGTGCTGATAAGTGCTAAAGCGGGGGCGCAGTAGATGAGTGGTTTTGGCGTGACAGGATGTGGTATTAAAGATTAAATAGGGCGCCATCACGGACGCTACTATAGATGTAACATGGACTTTTAACCAGATTTAGCAAAGGCGAGGTTTCTCATGCTAACCATTAACAATCAAAACAACGCTCAATCAAAAGTGGCACCCAAGCTTTATTCAGCCAAAAGTGGCTGGCTTCTTATTAGCGCCCTAACTTTAGGCTTGGCTGTGGGCTGTAGTGGCGGTAATGATACCGAGGCACAGAACCAAGCTGAGCCTAGTGCGAGTGAAAGCATTCCTGCTGATCCTGCAGCCACCCAAAGCGAGGCACCTGAAGCAGAAGCTTCTGAGACGATAGAGTCTTCAGAGTCTACTGAGCAAGCACCTGCTGCTGACAGTGAAGGCTCAGAAGCTAAACCTGCTGAGGAGACAACAGCAGCTGCACCAGCACAGTCTGCGCCTTTAGCTGCAGATGCCGGCCAAAAATTGTATGAAGTAAAATGTAAGCAATGCCATGAGCCGGGGTTATTAAATGCACCTAAGTTTGGTAATAACGCGGACTGGGCGCCGCGTATTGCGCAAGGTAAAGAGGTGCTATATAAGCATTCTGCTGAAGGATTTAAAGCCATGCCAGCCCAAGCAGACGGTACGGCAAGTGTCGAAGAGGTGCATGCTGCTGTAGATTATATGGTTGAGCACGCCAGCTAAATGGCCGTTTGAGGGTAGGGGCGTTATTGCGCACCGCCTAAGAAGCCATGACCTGCTGATCGGCAACGTTCGGCGGTAAAAATCGCCTTGATAATCTGATAAACTACCGCCATTGTGTATTCACCATGGCGGTTTTTTATCACTGATTAAATAGTGGCATAAATTAAATAGTGGCATAAATCATTTATTAATAGTCAGAGGGTTAGACACAACCAGACTGTTAATAAGTGATAAAGATAAGCACAAGCCGCTTCAGAATATACCCTTTAATCACTTAACAAGTAGGTGCTAATTGAAAGTATTAGGTTTAGAGACTTCCTGTGACGAGACAGGCTTGGCTATCTTTGATAGTGAGCTATTGGCTGAGGGCAAAAATGGCCTACTGGGTCAAGTACTGTATTCACAAATTGAGCTGCATGCTACCTATGGTGGCGTGGTGCCTGAGCTTGCCAGTCGTGACCATATTCGTAAATTGGTGCCACTACTTGATGAGCTGTTGGCGCAGTGTGATATCAGTAAAGATGAGATTGACGCCATTGCTTATACCAAAGGCCCAGGTCTGATTGGCGCCTTAATGACTGGGGCATTATTTGGTCGTAGCTTAGCTTATGGCTTAGACGTGCCAGCCATTGGCATTCATCATATGGAGGGGCATTTATTATCGCCTTTATTGGGGCCTAATCCGCCAAAGTTCCCTTTTGTGTCTTTGTTGGTATCAGGGGGGCATACGCTATTAGTGGCCGCACATGGCATCGGTGAGTATGAAATATTAGGTGAAAGTATCGATGATGCCGCCGGTGAGTGTTTTGATAAAGCTGCTAAGATGCTAGGATTGCCTTACCCAGGTGGCCCAAATGTGGCGCGTCTGGCAGAACAAGGTGACCCTCTAAAATATGAGCTGCCCCGACCTATGTTGCACCGAGGACTGGACTTTTCATTTAGCGGCATGAAAACGGCGGTGCACAATCTGATTAAAGATACCCCAGGCTCGGATAATGACGAGCAAGTCAGAGCCGATATTGCCGCAAGCTTCCAACACGCAGTGGTCGATACCTTAGTCAAAAAATGCGTCAAAGCCTTAAAGCAGACTGGTATGAAGCAACTGGTTATCGCTGGCGGGGTGAGTGCCAATTTGCATCTGCGTCAAACTTTGGAGCAGCAGCTTGCCAAAATTGGTGCCACTGTACATTATGCGCCATTAGAGCTGTGTACCGATAATGGGGCAATGATTGCCTATGCCGGCTATCAAAGATTGCAAGCGGGTCAACAAGATGCGCTGTCTGTCAGCTGTGTACCCCGCTGGAACATTAGTGATTTGCCCGCTTTAGCTCAATAACAGGAGAGGCCAGATGCAGTGGATAGCCATCGGTATGGGGGCAGCGTTTGGGGCTTGTTTGCGGGCACTGCTGGGCCGACTTAATCCTTTGCATGCCTGGATTCCACTGGGCACGCTGGGCGCTAATGTGCTTGGCGGGCTATTAATTGGGATGGCCATGGTGGTATTTATGAAAGCAGGCCAGCTGTGGCATCCCAATGTTAAGCTGTTTGTGATGACCGGTTTTTTAGGCGGTCTTACAACCTTTAGTACCTTTAGCAGTGAGGTGTTTGCACTGCTTAATAGTGGTAAGGTTATGGCTGGATTGGTACTGATCGCAGTGCATGTGTTGTTGACATTAACCGCGACTGCCATGGGCTATTACCTCACCCGTTTATGCTTCTAAAAGCAGTTAATTGCAGCTTTAAGGCTTAACCAATTCCTCAAGTAATTTGGCAAAGCCTTGCATGTAAGCGGTGTCTTGGCTGCTTTGGCGGGTGGCGGCAAATAACTGACAATAAATCCCAGTTTTTGGCAAAGAGTGTGCTCGACTGCTGGGATGTGTGATGGGGTTAAGCCTATTATCTGAGCCTTCAGGCGCCACAAAAGGTCGAGTGACCACCCATCCTTTTTTCTCATATTCTGCAGCTACCCAGTCAGGTAGAGCAGCCACGCCGCGCTCACTTGCTACCAACTGAATCAGCATGGCTGTCAGTTCAGTGGTACGAATTTTGGCAAAGCTGGCCTCAGCAGGCGCCATAAACTTAGCAATCACATCCAGCCTTTTGGTTTCTACCGGATAGGCAATCAAGGTCTGATCGACCAAGTCATCAGGTACGATACTTGTTTTGCTGGCCAAAGGATGCGTCGGCGACAATACCAATCGGCTTTCGTAACTAAAAAGCGGCTGATAACAAATCCCTTCAATGTCCAAATCACTGGTGGTAATCAGCAAATCGATATCGCCTTCACTGAGCAGATGATGCGGCTCAGGCTCAAAGCCTGTGGCAAAATCTAGCTCCACATCTGACCATTCGCGCCGGAACTGATTCAAAATCGGCATCAGCCAATCAAAGCAGCTGTGGCATTCAGAAGCCAGTCGCAATCGGCCGGCTTGCCCATGTGCCAGTCTTTTTAGGTTGTTTTTGGTACGAGTGACTTGAGGTAATATGCTGTCTGCCAGCTTTAGCACTACTTTTCCTGCCGGCGTGAAGGTTAAGGGTCGAGTACGGCGATTGACCAGTTTTACCCCATAATAGTTCTCCAGCTCTTTTAATTGGTGCGAGACTGCAGACGCGGTAACGTGCAGCTCATCGGCAGCAGCGGCAAGTGAACCGTGGGCACGTAAGGCAGTTAGTGTTTGTAGATGACGAAGCTCAAGCATAAGGGTTAAATCATTGTTATTAGAGTGGTCTCTATTCTACCGCATTCCCCCCTGTATATTCATCCGCTTAATCTATTGACTTGGCCTGTACCATTTAATAAGACGGGCGATAAGTTATCACTTCTTAGAATGTGTATGGGTGTGTATCATAAAAATAACTTGCGATAAGGGTAACTTTTACTTTATATTGGCGGCATACGGTCGAGACACATTACTTTACATTAGGGTAACTATTTATAGAACGCTGCATTGGTGCCTATAAAGACTATTTCAATTGCCCTAATCTGATTATTAAAAAGTAGGTGGCTTGATAGACACAAGGAGTGTGGCCTGCAACTGTCTTTAACTCTATAGGGATGATAAGGCGAGTTATCGCGGATGTTTCGGTACAACATTGCTTGTTGTACTTATGAATTGATTCGGCAGACCATGATTAGTAAGGGATTGATAAGTTATTGTGTTTTAATGATGGTCAAACAACTTGCTAGACAGGTCTTGCTTTAAGGACAAAGTTATGTGGAAAAATATGGGTTTAACCAGTAAGATTCTGGTGGCTATGTTATTGGGTATCATCCTAGGGTTGATTTTTAACTATACAGGATTGAATGCCGAAGGTGGGTTTGTTAATACCTATCTAGTAAATGGCTTATTTAGTATTGTCGGTAAGCTGTTTGTAAACTCACTAAAAATGTTGGTGGTACCCTTGGTTCTTATCTCACTTATTTGTGGGGTATGTGGTATTGGCGACATCCGTCTATTGGGCCGTATCGGTACCAAAACCTTCTTTATTTATATGGTCACCACAGCTATTGCTATCGCAACTGCTATTGGCCTCGGCTCAATCTTTGGTATCGGTAAAGGCATGAACCTAAAGCCTGAGAATGCCTTTGAAGCCAAAGATGCACCACCATTGATTGATGTTTTCTCAAATATTATTCCCTCTAACCCAATCAGTGCCATGGCCAATGGCGATATGCTGTCTATCATTTTCTTCGCCATCTTAATTGGGGTGAGTATTTTGATGGTGGGCAAGCCGGCCAAAGGTCTGGTACAAAGCCTAGAGCTGATTAATGAAGTTATCTTGAAAATGGTAACCATCATTATGAACCTAGCGCCTTACGGGGTGTTTGCCTTGTTGGTCCAAGCCATGTCTGATTTAGGCTTAGACTTGATGCTCTCGTTATTTGGTTATGTCGCCGTGTTGGTTGGCTCTTTGGCTTTCCACTTCTTCGTCACCATGATGATTATCCTAAAGCTTACCTCCGGATTATCGGTGAGAACCTTTTTATCAAAAATGCGCGAAGTGCAGATCTTTGCCTTTAGTACGTCAAGCTCAAACGCCACCATCCCCGTTAGCTTACGCACAGTGACCAAGCGTATGGGTGTGGATAACTCGGTGGCGTGATTTACCATTCCTTTTGGTGCGACCATCAACATGGATGGTACGGCCATTATGCAGGGTACCGCCACTATCTTTATCGCCAATTTATATGGTATTGATTTAAGTGTGGGCCAGTATTTGATGGTTATCCTAATGTCAGTACTGGCTTCAGTCGGGACAGCTGGGGTACCTGGTGTGGGCCTGATCATGCTATCGATGGTGTTTGCTCAAGTGGGTCTGCCTATCGAAGGTATCGGTCTTATCTTAGGTGTGGACCGTCTGCTTGATATGTTACGTACTGCAGTAAACGTCGGTGGTGATGCGGCTGTGACTGCCATTGTGGCAAAAGCAGAAGGCAAGATGGACATTGATGTGTATAACGATCCTGAAGCGGGTACTAAAGAGGTATTCGATGGCCACATTGATCCAGAAAGCGAGCAAGAGTTTGCTAATGTGATGAGTGATGGCATTATGGGCAGCGAGTATGATGACCTAAAAAAAGGCTAAGCACTCACGGTAACTCATAAAAAAAGCCCCAATTGGGGCTTTTTTTGTGTCTGGGCTGATTTAGCGGCTACCTAAAATTCAAGCAGATAGCCTTTATCCCATCACATACTTAGTCACCATGGCCAGACAGACCAGTACAATAACCGGCCGAATCAGCTTGCTACCGCCTTTGACCACCATGTGAGAGCCAGCATAAGCGCCTATGGTTTGACCCACCATCATCGCCAGACCCACTTTCCACAGCACATTACCGCCTAAGATAAAGAAAATCAGCGAGGCAATGTTGGTCGATAAATTAAGCACTTTGGCAGTTCCTGTGGCCGCAATAATGGCTCTACCCCGCAGTGCCACATTACCTAGCGCAAAAAACATACCGGTGCCTGGGCCGACATAGCCATCATAAAAGCCTATCAAGGGTGCCACCACACGCTGCCACGTGGTCTCCTTAATTCTAGGCTCAGCCTCCACATCCCCCAAGCTTGGCGCAAATAAGGTATAAATCCCAATAGCGGCAATCAAAAATGGAATGATCTTTTCAAGCATATCCGGTGGTGACATCTGCACAGCGATGGTGCCCAAGACCGAGCCAAAAAAAGCGCCGGCAATGGCCATTTTCATAGTGGCTGGCTTCACCACGCCTTTTTTTATCATAGTAATGGAGGCGGTCAGCGCCCCAGAGGCTGCCTGAAGCTTGTTGGTGCCCAAAGTCATAACTGGGGGAATGTTGGCCAATAACATAGCGGGAATGGTGAGCAGTCCGCCGCCACCAGCGATGGCATCAATAAATCCTGCCACGGCTGCTACGGCAGTTAACATTAAAATTACTTCAAGGGTTAAGGAAAAGTCCATAAATGACATCCACAAGTGGGGTAGACAAAAAAAATCAACAGCATCACGGCTAAGACCGATAACAAAGGTAGTTAGCTAAGGGTGCTAAAAGGGTGCTAAGAGGATACTAAACGAAAAATTTTTAGCGACCTATTTTGATAAATGGGCCCAAAAAATGCAGCAAATTATAGCACGCCAATCAGGTCAGTTAGGCGCCGAGCTGCCTATCTATTCAAGATAAATGCCGAGTAGCTTTGTCATAAGTAACCATAAGCGTATTTAAAGCTGTACTTAAATTTTATCTCGTTGCTGGCCACTTTTCTGCTACCATAAATGCAACTAACTTATTCGTTAAAACAATAAACTAAATCATTTGATGGGCCGATAGAGTTTGCCCATTGGTAAGAAAGTGAGGATATACGGTGTACCAGAAACTAAAAAAATTCTTTGAGTATGAGGCGGCAGGGGGCATTGTGCTGGCACTGGCAGCCATCGCAGCCATGATCGTTGCCAACTCTCCCTTACATGATTGGTATGAGTCTTTTATTCACGCCCCTGTGGTGGTGCAGGTGGGTGAGCTAATTATCAGCAAAGATGCGCATCATTGGATTAATGATGGTTTGATGGCGGTGTTCTTCTTCTTAGTCGGCTTAGAGCTTAAGCGCGAGGTATTGATTGGTGAATTATCTAATATCAATCAAATTGTCCTGCCTGCGGCGGCGGCCGTCGGGGGCATGATAGCGCCAGCTTTGGTCTACGTCGCTTTTAATGCCAGCCACCCCGAGTACTTGGCAGGCTGGGCAATTCCTGCTGCCACAGACATCGCTTTTGCCATTGGTATCTTAAGTTTGCTTGGTAGCCGTGTACCGAACTCGTTAAAGATATTTTTAGTGTCAATTGCCATCTTTGATGACATTGGCGCCATTTTAATTATCGCTTTGTTTTATACCAGTGACTTGTCGTTGTTATCTTTATTGATAGCAGGATTGTGCTTGCCGTTTTTATACCTGCTCAATCGCCGTAATGTCACGGCAATTACCCCCTATTTATTTTTTGGGATTATCATGTGGATTGCGGTATTAAAATCCGGTATTCATGCCACTTTGGCGGGGGTTATCCTAGCGCTATTTATCCCTATGGTGAATACAGATGACCCTGAGCACTCGCCCCTTGAAGATTTAGAGCACGACCTACATGGCACGGTAGCCTTTGCGATTTTACCGCTATTTGCTTTTGCAAACGCTGGTATCTCATTGCAAGGTGCTGGATTTGGTCAGCTGTTACACTCAGTGCCCTTTGGCATTGCGGCCGGTTTATTTATCGGTAAACAGGTGGGTATTATGCTGATGACTTGGAGCATTATTAAAGCAGGCCTAGCATCATTGCCTAATGGCACCAACTTTAAGCAAATCTATGGTGTTTCTTTGCTGTGCGGTGTGGGCTTTACCATGAGCTTGTTTATCAGTGGCCTAGCCTTTGGCGGCGTTACCGAAGGTTTCGATCCGCGCTTGGGTATTATCCTAGGCTCTATCATCTCAGGCATTGCCGGCTACATGCTGCTAAAGCGTACTTTAAAAGAAGACACTGCCACTGGCATCACTGCACTGGATTTAACTCGATAGCAGCCATAAGCTAAGGTTGCTGATCCAAGATTCGGTCAGTGGTAGCAGATAACGGTATTATTTGTATTCATACAAGCCAACACAGCCGACCGGCAAGGGCATACGTCTTTGTTGGCCGCTTTTATAAGGGAGTAAAATATTGTGAAAAAAGGATATCTACTGCTAAGCATGGCTGTTGGGATGTCAGTGCTGACAGGCTGTGCAACGTTATCAGAGCAAGAGTGCCGCACGGGTAATTGGCAGGCTATCGGTTACGCCGATGGGGCAGCGGGGCGCTCTGCTGATTATTTGAACAATCACAACAAAGCTTGTGCCAAAGCAGGGGTGGCCACAGATTACGAGGCGTGGGCGCAGGGCCGAAAAGAGGGTTTGACCCAATATTGTACGGCGACCAATGCTTACCAAATCGGCCGTAGAGGTGCACAGATGAATGCAGTCTGCCCAGCCAATGTGACCGCCAACTTGGAGCGTATTAATGCCGACGGCCGCCACTATTACTCCTTAAATAAACAGCTGAGTATCGAGGAGGACAGACTGCATAACTATCAAAAAGAGTATGAAAAGCTGCGTGGTGGTGACAATCTTAATTTTGCTACTGAAAAACAAGCGCGTACTTATTTGGTAGAGCTTCCTAATAAGGCAAGTCAGGTCAATCAGCGTATCGAAAATATCAAGCAATCACTGGCGCAGTTACAGCTCAAATATGGTTATTGAGACGTATACAGACCAGACTTTAGAGGACACAAAAAACTCAACAGTTAAAGCAGATTAATTATTTTGTTACATAACTTAATCAAAATCATGAAGAGAACACTAACAGAGCTGACAAGAGGTAACAGACACAGCTTTTAGCGTGGATATAATAGAAAGCAGATTAATTATCTTATTGCCTATTATTTGTGTCATTGGCTTTTGAATAATTGGTTTTGAACATAGCAAGACATTGATGCTAATTGTTGTATTTTTTATTTTGTTACCTTAATTGATAACAACCGCTACTGGAGTTCGTTTATGAAAAAGTTATTAACTTTATTACCTCTAAGCTTAGTTATGGCCGCTTGTGCGACTAGCCCAACCACCACGACTACCACTCAGCAGACCACCAACAAAGCTTATGACCGTATGGCGCCAGAGCAGTTTGTTTGTGAAGATGATGCTACTGTCCAAGCTAAGTACTCAATGGATGGTGAGCAAGCGATGATCAATGCAAGCCTACCTAAAGCCAATTGGAACAACCAGACCTTAACCATGAATATTGCTACCTCAGGGTCAGGCGCTCGCTATGTAAACAATGATAGTCCAAATGTGACTTATGATTGGCACACCAAAGCAGACTATGGCATTATGAGCCTAAAATGGGCAGATGGTAATGAATACGCTGTACAATGTGAGCGTAGATAAAGTTTAGATAATTAGCTAGATTTTTAAATAAATCCGCTTGTAAACAGCCACTATTTAATTAAAGTAGTGGCTGTTTTTTTTGGGCTCTGTTATACTCTGCCGCTTGGTAAACCAGACGATCGCCGTTTTAAGTTAAATATTGATGCGTTAAGTGTGATTATTTAAGACAAAAGGGAGGAAAGTCCGGGCTACATAAGGCAGCGTGCCAGCTAACGGCTGGGCGGGGTAACCCGACGACAAGTGCAACAGAGAGCAGACCGCCTCAATTTAAGCTCTACAGCCTAGCTGTAAAGTGGTGAGGTAAGGGTGAAAGGGTGCGGTAAGAGCGCACCGCGTGGCTGGCAACAGTTCATGGCAAGGTAAACTCCACGCGTAGCAAGACCAAATAGGTGTCCATTACTTGTCGCCTGCAGGGGACACGGGTAGGTTGCTCGAGCGTACTGGCAACGGTGCGCCTAGATGAATGATCGTTCACGACAGAACCCGGCTTATCGGTTTACCAAAATATTTTATATTTTCCCTAAAAAAAGTGTATATAATAGCGGCTAGCTAACGAAGTAGCAGAGATTATTCTCTAAATTGAAAATATTTTTAATTTAGGGGTTGACGGCTAACAATGTTTTAGGGATAATACTGCCCTCAAATGGCGATGTAGCTCAGCTGGTTAGAGCGCACGACTCATAATCGTGAGGTCAAGAGTTCAAGTCTCTTCATCGCCACCATATATTTGGCCACCGTGCCTAAAATAGCCGATTACTTTGCCATATTAAGCTAAGTAGTTGGCTTTTTTTATGCCTCATCGTTTTGTTAGCCACTCAGTTTTTGCCGCATAGGCTCTTTAATTCTCACCGCCAGAATGCCTGACCATAAAAAATCTTAGGTACTATTATGGGTGGTAACTCTCAGCTTAGGCCACAAAACCAATCTTTTTTGACTTCTGTCACTCAGCATTGCATTTCTATCACTTACAAGCTGAGTTAAAGCTGCTAGAATAGCTAACCTTACTATATTTTTTACTTCATTTTTTTATTTTATTAATGAACCCAACAACTAGGTAGCCGCAAGACGTGACCGCATTATCAAATATTCGAAATTTCTCAATCATCGCCCATATTGACCATGGTAAATCCACCTTGGCCGATCGCTTTATTCAGACTTGTGGTGCGCTGCAGGATCGTGAAATGCAGGCTCAAGTCTTAGATTCAATGGACATTGAGCGTGAGCGTGGTATTACCATTAAAGCGCAATCGGTGACTTTGTATTATGATCACCCCAATGGTGAGCGCTATCAGCTAAACTTCATTGATACCCCAGGCCACGTTGACTTCTCTTATGAGGTGTCACGTTCTTTGGCGGCTTGTGAAGGGGCGCTGTTGGTAGTGGATGCTGCACAAGGCGTTGAGGCGCAGTCAGTAGCCAACTGCTATACCGCGGTAGATTTGGGCCTTGAAGTATTGCCTGTGCTCAATAAAATTGACTTGCCACAAGTAGAGCCTGAACGTGTTATTCAAGAGATTGAAGATATTATCGGTATTGAGGCCGATGATGCACCTCGGGTATCTGCCAAATCAGGTTTGGGTGTCGATGAGCTGTTAGAAGCGTTGGTTGAGCGTATTCCTGCACCGACCGGTGACCGTGATGCGCCGCTACAAGCCTTGATTATTGACTCTTGGTTTGACAACTACTTAGGCGTTGTGTCCTTGGTACGTGTGCGTCAAGGTAGCCTCAGTAAAGGCGATAAGATTTTAATTAAATCTACGATGGATTCACACTTGGTCACCTCAATTGGGGTATTTACACCAAAGCCGCTAGAAACAGGTAAATTAGAAGCTGGCGAAGTGGGCTTTGTGATTGCTGGTATTAAAGACATTCATGGCGCGCCTGTGGGTGATACCATGACCCATGCCAAAACACCCGATGTGGACTTAATTCCAGGTTTTAAACAGATTACCCCGCAGGTTTATGCCGGTCTATTCCCGGTAGATTCAAGTGATTTTGAGAAGTTCCGTGAAGCGCTACAAAAGCTGCAAATTAACGACTCTGCCTTGTTCTTTGAGCCAGACACCTCAGATGCACTAGGTTTTGGTTTTCGCTGCGGCTTCTTAGGTATGCTGCACATGGAAATCATTCAAGAGCGTCTAGAGCGTGAGTACAACCTTGATTTGATTACCACAGCGCCTTCTGTTATCTACGAGATCAAAAAGAAAAATGGCGAGATTTTGCTGATTGACAACCCATCAAGACTGCCTGATCCAGGCTTTGTTGAAGAGTTCCGTGAGCCTATCGCTCGCTGCCATATTCTGGTGCCGCAAGATTATCTAGGCAACGTCATGACCTTGTGTATGGAGCGCCGCGGTACGCAAGTTGATATGCGCTTTATGGGCAAACAAGTTCAATTGATTTTTGATATTCCACTAGGTGAAGTGGTTATGGATTTCTTTGACCGCTTAAAATCTGTTTCTCGTGGTTTTGCCTCATTAGACTATGAGTTTGATCGTTATGAAGTCGATAAGCTGGTTAAAGTAGATGTGTTAATCAACGGCGACAAGGTAGATGCTTTGGCCATGATTTGTCACCAAGAACAGGCCCGTTACCGCGGTGGTCAATTGGTCGAAAAAATGAAAGAACTGATTCCGCGTCAGATGTTCGATGTCGCTATCCAAGCGGCCATTGGCAGCCAGATTATTGCGCGTAGTACAGTAAAAGCCATGCGCAAAGACGTACTTGCCAAATGTTATGGTGGTGACGTTTCTCGTAAGAAGAAACTACTATCGAAGCAGAAAGAAGGTAAGAAACGCATGAAGCAGGTGGGCAGTGTGGAGATCCCACAAGAAGCCTTCTTAGCGGTACTACAGGTGGACAACCAATAAGCTTTTTAACATAAAATGAATAGGGGCAGGGCCTAGGTTGTAGGCACTGCTATCTTAATATCAACACAGTAAGAAGCATCAGCACAAGCCTGTCGTTAGAAAGTGTGACAAATTGCACCGTAGGCTTAGGATGATAATGAAGCGGTTAAGGCAGCAGTATGGACTTTGATTTTAATGTGATTTTAGTGCCAATAACCTTAATTTTAGGGGTGGTATGGCTGCTCGATAAGCTGTGGCTAAAGCAACATAAGCGTGGCGGTGGTCTGGCAGGCGGCGTTCATAGTAAAGAAAGCCAAGCTGCCCAAGCCAACCTTGCCACAAAGAAGCACGCTTATTTGACCGTTTTGGCTGAGCATAATCTTGTGCCTAAGGATAACAGCACGGTAGATGTTGATAATATTGATATCGATGATGCCCCTATGCCCGTTAAACAGGCACATAGAGAATACCGCGAAGCCAAGCGTCAGGCCAGTATCGCAACCACAGCCAATTTGCCAAAGCAGTCAAAAAATGAGAATTTCTTGGTACGCTGGGCATATGATTATTTTCCGGTGTTGGCTGCAGTATTGATTGTGCGCTCTTTTATTGTTGAGCCTTTTAATATTCCGTCATCTTCTATGGTACCGACCTTATATACCGGTGACTTTGTTGCGGTGAATAAATACGCTTATGGTATTCGTCTGCCGCTCACTTATAATAAAGTTATTGATGTGGGTGAGCCTGAGCATGGTGATGTGGTGGTGTTTCGCTACCCACAAAACCCGAAGATTTATTACATCAAGCGTATCATTGGCTTGCCAGGTGATGAGGTCAGCTTTAGCCAAGGCAAGCTTTCAGTAAATGGCCAGGTAGTGCCGAGTGAGCCGGTTAGTTTTACGGCTGATGAAGCTATGGTTGATCAACTTTATACACCGGTGAAAGGCAGTGACCCAAGCCGTGAGTGGGATTTATCACCACAAGATGCGGTGGCGGTGGCGCGCAATGAAGAGCAGGGTGCCCGTTATTTTCAAGAAAAGTTGGGTGAGCATCGTTATTTGCGCCGCTACTTAGCGCCTAATTTACTTGGTTCAGAATATTCTAACTTTTTACAACAGCCCATTACTCATGAGGGCAGTTGGCAAGTCAAGGTGCCTGAAGGCAACTATTTTGTGATGGGAGATAACTCAGATCGTAGTGAAGATGGTCGCTATTGGGGCTTTGTCCCTGATGAAAACCTAGCGGGTAAAGCGGTCTACGTGTGGATGCATAAAAAGCCGGGTCTAAGTAATCTACCTACCTTTAGTCATAACCGTTCTATTAATTAATCAAGTCTAGAGGTTGATCGATAGAGCGACTGATTTTTAATTTATTTTTTCACTTTATTCAACAAGTGCTGCTGTATTTAATCCAAATTTTTATAAGTTTATATAAAAGCTTGAGAGAATAACGGCGGCTAACGTGCCTAATTAATATGCCAAAAGTTTTTAGAAAAGCCAGTGGTGATAACAGTAAGATGACAGAAACGGCTGAGATAGCCCATACGAGCAAGCAGTCGCCCAAACAGCGCTATACCAGCTTTGAGCTGGGACTGCTAAGCTTACAAAAACAGCTCGGTTATAGCTTTAACGACACCAGTTTGGCTAAGCTTGCACTGACGCACCGCTCTTTTGATGGCAAAATAAACTACGAGCGTTTGGAGTTTTTAGGCGATGCCCTGTTAGGGATGATTATCGGTGAAGCCTTGTACTATCAGTACCCCAAACAAGATGAAGGCCGTTTGACTCGCATGCGTGCCACTTTGGTGCGCCAAGAATCCTTGGTAGTCGTGGCACAAAAGCTTAACTTATCGTCGTATTTGATATTGGGTGTGGGTGAGCGAAAAGGCGGTGGCCGAGAGCGTGCCTCAATTTTGGCAGATACGGTGGAGTCTTTAATTGGCGCCATTTATTTAGACAGTCAAAGCGTGGATACGGTCAAAGCCTGTGTGCTAGATTGGTTTGCGGAGCTGATAGACAACGTCAATGATCAACGCGTGCTAAAAGATGCCAAAAGCCGGCTACAAGAATGGTTACAAGGCTATAAGTTTGAGCTGCCCAATTATGACTTGCTCGAGACGCAAGGCAATGCGCCCAACCAAGTATTTATTGTGCGCTGTGAGGTAGATGTACCGCACACTACGCCCATTGTAGAGTCTGGTGAAAGCCGCCGAATTGCGGAACAAAAGACGGCTGAAAAAATGATTAATCAGCTCAATAAATTGGTTAACGACCGCATTATTAAAGTCAAAGCCTAGCTTAGGCTGACTTGATAAAAATCCTCTATTTTTCCTAATTTTATTTTTTATAAATCTTTTATTTTTTATAAATCAACTCACATTCAAAGCGCCACTAATATAGCGCTTTTATATAACGACATCGGATAAACAGATATATGGCAAATGCACCACAAGACAATCAAGACATTACTCCTGAAACAAATTTGGGGACAGATAACTTACTAGACAGCTTTTTTGGCGACGACAATGCCCTGCCAGAAGATTACCGCGCAGGCTATGTGGCCATCGTGGGCCGTCCAAACGTCGGCAAATCAACGCTAATGAACCACATGTTGGGTCAAAAGCTATCTATTACTTCGCGTAAGCCGCAAACAACCCGTCATCGTATTCATGGCATCTTATCTCATGAAGATATGCAAGCGGTGTTTGTCGATACCCCAGGTATTCACAGCAATGAAGTTCGCTTGATTAATGAGCGTATGAATAAAGCTGCTTTTTCTGCGTTGGTGGACGTTGACTTAGTATTGTTCGTGGTAGATGGCGATCAGTGGCGTGAAGATGACTTATTGACCTTAGAGAAGATTGGTGAGACCGATACGCCTGTGGTACTGGTGATTAACAAGGCGGATACCATTAAAGATAAAGGCTCAATTCTGCCACTTATTGAAACCTATCATGAAAACTTTGATTTTGCAGATATTGTTCCGGTTTCTGCCTTAAAGAACCAAAACCTAGAGCGTTTGCAGCAAGTGATCCGCTCACATCTGCCTCAAGGCGCACCCATTTATGACACTGAGCAAATCACCGATCGCAGTGAGCGCTTTTTGGCCAGCGAAATTATTCGTGAAAAAATCATGCGTCAGTCAGGTGATGAAGTACCTTATGATTTAACGGTGCAAATTGACGAGTTCAAAGATGAGCCGGCGCACATTGATCCAAAAACTGGCCGTAAGCGCAAAGCGGTAACCTTTATTGATGCCACTATTTTTGTTGAACGTAATGGCCAAAAAGCCATTATCATTGGTGATAAAGGCAGCCGCATTAAACAAGTGGGTACAGCCGCTCGTGAAGATATGGAAGCTTTGTTTGAGCGCAAAATTATGCTTAACTTGTGGGTAAAAGTGAAGCAAGGCTGGTCAGATGATGCGCGTGCGCTCAGCAGCTTAGGGTACTAATACTGAGCCAAGTGGCGATCACTATCAAGACAGGTGCGTTAAGGGTGTGCTTAGTTAGTCAGGTTTTTGAGGATGACAGCCATGCGTAATGAACCCCTACAAGCGTATAGCTTACATCAGCGGCCCTTTCAAGAAAAACGCAGCATTTATTATCTGTTGACAAAAGAGCATGGTGTTTTGCATGGGGTGGCCAAAAAGGGCATCCCGCAGTTTGTGCCTTTAACGCTCTTTGCTAGCGGAAAAAAATCCTTAAAAACCCTGCAGCAAGTACACATTGCTGAGTCTGTGCCAAGTCTCATGGGTCAGCAGCAATATGCTGCTTTGTATGTGAATGAGATTACCCTTAAGCTCTTGCCCGTTGAAGACAGTGTGCCGATTATTTATGAGCAATACGGCCAGACCATGCGGCAATTACAGGGTGTACTTAGTAGAGATGACTTAAAGATGGTGCTGCGCGCCTACGAGCAGGTTTTATTTAATGAGCTAGGCTTTGCCATTGATTTGGATCAAGACTGTGATCAATACCCCATTGAGGCTGAGCCGCTATACCGTTTTGCCCCAGACAGGGGGTGGGTCAAGCAGCTTGAGTCTGATGAAAACTTAGACTGCGCTCATATCAATGCATCATCTGCACTGCTAGGTCGATCCATTATCGGCATGCGCTCAGGAATAACCACCCATACTGTCAATGATTGGTCACAAATCCATCGCCAATTAATTGACCACCTTTTTGACTATCAGCCGCTGCAAAGTCGTATACTTTGGCAGCAGTTTTTTCGTTATCAATAAGTCACAGTTTCTCATATTGCCTGTACTTGCAAAAGGGTAAGTGTTAGGCAATAAAGGCATATTACAGCCACTTATTGCTTTTTTTATAGGGTGATATCTTATGACTACTCGTACTCAATCTACGGCATCTCGACCTTTATTAGGCGTTAATATTGATCATGTGGCCACTTTGCGTCAAGCACGCGGCGTGGCTTATCCTGATCCTGTTGAAGCTGCTTTATTGTGTGAAAAAGCAGGTGCCGATGGTATTACCTTGCATTTGCGAGAAGACAGACGTCACATTCAAGATGCCGATGTTTACCGCATGAGACCTTTGTTAACCACACGCATGAATTTAGAGATGGCCACTACCCAAGAGATGCTAAGCATTGGGTTAGAGGTCAAGCCGCAATGGGTCTGTTTGGTACCTGAAAAGCGTGAAGAGCTGACGACAGAAGGTGGCCTAGATGTCGCCGCTCAAGTAGATGGCCTAAAGCACTATGTGGCGTCTTTGCAACAAAATGGCACAAAAGTGTCGTTGTTTATAGACCCTGAGCCCATTCAAATTGATGCAGCTATTGCTTGTGGCGCTGATGCCATTGAGCTGCATACTGGCCAGTATTCAGAAGCCACGCTCACGAGTGAGCCGTCAACCCAAAAAGAGTTGCTGAGAATTCAGCAAGCCACAGCTTATGCTTTAGCCGCTAATGATAAATTAATTGTTAACGCAGGCCATGGCTTGACGCGAGATAACGTGGGTCCTATTGCTGCCATTGACGGTATTTACGAGTTGAACATAGGTCATGCCCTAATTGCAGACAGCATATTTATGGGGCTTGAGAGCGCTGTCAAAGCCATGAAGCAGGCCATAGAAGCCGGTCATAAATGAACAGTACAGTAAGAATGGACTAAGACAAAAGTAGACAAAAAAAAGCGATCCTTTATGGGCAGCCAGTCTTTTTAAAGCGATAAGGCTTGAATCGATGGTTGCCTTGTTGGTTTATTGATATCTGATACATGTTTTGCTTATTACCATTATTAGGACAGTACTTTATGTGACCAAAATGTCCGCGTGGTAATCCGCTATCACCAAAGAACTTAATATAGTGACGCCGCCCTGCATTAAGATACACCCGCCCATAATTTAAATTCAAAGCTTGCTTTAACAAGAGCTGATCTGCTTGCAGGTCAAATTTATGATTGTCATCACTGTCGCTAAAGACCAATAAATAGTGAGCGGCTTGTTTGTGACACACTTGATGAATATCGGCCAAACACATCACTGTATTGGTGCGCTGGGTGAAGCTGTGAGCTTTAGCAACACGAAAAGTATTGATAATATCAGATCGTATCTTATGTGCTTCCCATCTTTGCTGAGCGGTAACAAAGGAGGGTAGGGCTATTGAGCTGATAGTGGCTAATATGAGCACTGAAATTATGGCCTCAAGTAACGTGAAGCCGGATTGATAAATAGGCAGATTATTTGAAGTTTTTATAACATGATCAAAGCCATTTATCGAAGCATTCTTAAGATGGCTCATATGGCTTAGCCCTTTAATATATTGAGTTTTGAGCCAATGATAATTTAAGTGCATTATAATGCTAAGGTAATAGAATATATCCTATTGTCAAATTTTGTTACATTTGGTGAAAAACTTAGCGTTTAGGATAGAACTCTCGCACTTAATGTATTAGAATTGGTTTCAATGAATTGTGTATCACATTTAGTTGTATCTAATTACATATCATTTAATCACATCACTAGAACGTTTAGTTAAGTAATTACCATTTTCTTTTAGCAGTATTTTTTAGAAAAAATTACAATGTAACGGTGCGTTTTTTTGTGTGATTATCATGTGTACTAGATGGCTGGGTCACAAAAATATGTTGTAACTTATTTAATTTATATATAAGCTATTATGCGAAAGTATAAATTAGTATCCGGCTTTTCTTTGATAAGTTAGGGTATATATATTAGAGATATTAAGTGTTTTTTGCACACAAACCGTCCCTTTGGAGGAAGTTTATGAAACTTAACAAAATTAATCT
Source organism: Psychrobacter sp. H7-1 (assembly GCF_904846585.1). Taxonomy (NCBI): domain Bacteria; kingdom Pseudomonadati; phylum Pseudomonadota; class Gammaproteobacteria; order Moraxellales; family Moraxellaceae; genus Psychrobacter; species Psychrobacter sp. H7-1. The sequence goes on along the minus strand of NZ_CAJHBH010000025.1, from coordinate 4,163 downwards.
AGCAATCCTAGCTGCTGCTGTTGCTGCACCAGTTATGGCTACTGCTGGTGTAACTGTGAGCCCACTATTATTGGGTTATCACTACAGCGAAGCTAACAAAACTCAAGAAAAACAAGGTGAGTTGTTCGGCGCACAAGATAACATCGGTACTTATAAAAATGCTGACGACACCAAAGGTGGCGTAGCTCAAGAAGACGGTTTATACACTGGTGCCGCTATTGGTATCGAACTAACCCCTTCTACTCAGTTCCAAGTTGAATACGGTGTTTCTAACACTGATGCACAAATCGGCGACACCAAAGTTGGCGATATGGAACAAGAAATGATCTCTGGTAACTTCCTAGTGGGCTTTGATCAGTTCACAGGCTACCGTGATACAGCTTTCCGTCCATATGCTCTAATTGGTGCTGGTCAGTCTAAACTTAAATATGACAGCGACAGCAGCAACCGTAAAGCAGAAACCAAAGACACTATCGGTAACCTAGGTCTAGGTGCTATGTATCGCATCAATGACGCATTAAGCCTACGTGGTGAAGCGCGTGCGATTCATAACTTCGACAACAACTGGTGGGAAGGTATGGCTCTTGCTGGTCTAGAAGTTGTTCTAGGCGGTCACTTAGCACCTGCAGTAGTAGCACCACCACAAGCCACTGTTGAACCAACTCCAGTTATCGTTGTTGAAGCAGACCAAGACAGCGACAATGATGGCGTAATCGACAGACTAGATCAGTGCCCTAACACGCCAGTTAACACCGTTGTTGACGAAAACGGCTGCCCAGTACAAGTTCAGATCGACGACGAACTGAAAATGGAACTACGTGTATTCTTCGATAATGACAAATCAGTTATCAAAGAGCAGTACAAACCAGAAATCGCTAAAGTAGCTGAAAAAATGCGTGAGTATCCAAACTCATCAGCTAGCATCGAAGGTCACGCTTCAAAAACTGGCCCATCAGCTCGCTACAACCAGCGTCTATCTGAAGCCCGTGCTATCGCTGTTAAGACAATGCTAACCAACGAATTTGGTGTTGCTCCTAACCGTCTAAGCACAGTTGGTTACGGTTATGACCGTCCAATCGCACCAAACGACACTGAAGAAGGTCGTGCAATGAACCGTCGTGTATATGCTGTTATCACTGGTAACAAAACCATGACTGTTGATCAAACTAAAGACATGAACGTTCAATAGAATCTTGTCTATGTTTTAGTAGTTATTTAAAAAAAAGCTGCCACATTGGTGGCTTTTTTTGTTTTATATTATGAGTAACCTCTTCATTTTTCTTAAAGCATTTTTAAAATCAGTTTATTAACTGTTATATAATAATGCTATACTGCAGCGGTGAAAAAGAGTTACTGGTTATTACCCGAAAAATATTGAGTCTTTAAAATATGTCTAACGAAATACAAAACTTACGCAATATCGCTATTATAGCGCACGTCGATCACGGTAAAACTACCTTAGTTGATAAACTATTACATCAATCTGGTACTTTTGGTGACCGTGCAAATATTGCGGAACGCGCAATGGATTCAGGCGCAATTGAGCAAGAACGTGGTATTACGATTCTTGCCAAGAACACAGCCATTAAATGGCAGCATCCCACAAATGGTATTGAATACCGCATTAATATTGTAGATACCCCAGGTCACGCCGATTTCGGTGGTGAAGTTGAGCGTGTTATGTCTATGGTTGACTGTGTACTATTGGTAGTAGATGCTATCGATGGCCCGATGCCACAAACTCGCTTCGTAACTCAAAAGGCATTCGAACAAGGTTTGAAGCCAATCGTTGTAATTAATAAAATTGACCGTCCAGGCTCACGTCCTGATTGGGTAATGGATCAAATATTTGATTTGTTTGACAATCTAGGTGCCACTGACGAACAGTTAGATTTCCATGTGGTTTATGCCTCAGCACTAAATGGTATCGCTGGTTTAAGTCCTGATAACCTTGCTGATGACATGACGCCATTATTTGAGACCATTGTTGATGTGGTAGAGCCACCTCAAGTGGATGCTGACGCACCATTTCGTATGCAAATCTCAAGCCTTGATTACAACAGCTTCGTTGGTGTAATTGGTATTGGTCGTATTGAGCGTGGTCGTATTTCAACCAACACACCAGTTACTGTGGTTGATAAAGACGGCAATACTCGTAACGGTCGTATTCTAAAAATCATGGGCTACCATGGTCTAGATCGTATTGATGTTGATGATGCTCAAGCTGGTGATATCGTATGTATTACAGGTATTGACGCGTTAAACATCTCAGATACCATCTGTGATCCTAGCCATGTAGAAGCATTACCACCGTTAACCGTGGATGAGCCTACAGTGTCTATGACTTTCCAAGTCAACAACTCTCCATTTGCCGGTCGTGAAGGTAAATTTGTGACCTCACGTAATATTCGTGAGCGTTTAGAGCGTGAGTTGATTCATAACGTAGCATTACGTGTGGAAGATACTGAATCAGCTGAGAAATTTAAAGTTTCTGGTCGTGGTGAGCTTCATTTATCTGTATTGATTGAAAACATGCGCCGTGAAGGCTTTGAGCTTGGTGTGTCTCGTCCAGAAGTTATCGTAAAAGAAGTAGACGGTAAACTACAAGAGCCCTATGAAAACGTTATTTTTGATGTAGAAGAACAGCATCAAGGTGCTATCATGGAGCAAGTAGGTCTACGTAAAGGCGAAATGACTGACATGCAATTAGACGGCAAAGGTCGTATGCGTATTGAAGCGGTTATGCCTGCTCGTGGCCTAATTGGCTTCCGCTCAGAGTTCTTAACCTTGACTTCAGGTACAGGTATTCTCACCTCAAGTTTCTCACATTACGGTCCACAAAAGATCGGTGAAGTGGGTGGCCGCACTAACGGTGTACTGGTTTCAATGGCGAACGGTGTTTGCTTAGGTTACGCATTATTTAACCTACAAAAGCGCGGTAAACTATTTGCTGAACCTCAGCTTGAAGTTTATGAAGGTATGATTGTTGGTTTAAACTCACGCAGTGATGACATGGTGGTAAACCCAACCACGGCTAAACAGTTAACCAACGTACGTGCCAGTGGTACTGACGAAGCATTGACTTTGGTACCTGCTATTAAGTTTACCTTAGAGCAAGCACTTGAGTTTATTGAAGATGATGAACTGGTTGAAGTAACGCCAAAGTCTATTCGGTTACGTAAGAAATATTTGTCTGAAAGTGAGCGTAAGCGTCACGGCCGTAAAAAAGAGAAATAATTCAGTAACTTATCTGGGTTATTAAAAATGCATGAGTATAAAAGTGTAATTTGGTTTTATTTTTTGCGATAAAAATGAAGAAAAATTTTACATTTTGACTACTGAACCGCATTTTCAAAAGGTTAATATAGGCGCAATGTCTATGTTAACCTTTTTTTATTATGTATTAATAAACCTTAACATATACCAGTAAACAGTAAGATAACTCCATCTGTCTTGATGGGTTTCTATTCAGTTTTAATCCCTATTTAAGTACTGCTTTTAAGCGCTAAGCACGTTAAGTGTGCTTACTATATTAGTCGGTGCTATTTTGTTTGCTTTATATTTTTGGAGAAAATTTATGAGTATGATGTCAGAGTTTAAAGAGTTTGCCCTAAAGGGTAATGTCATGGATTTGGCAGTGGGTGTGATCATTGGGGGTGCTTTTTCAGGCATCACAAATTCACTGGTTGAAGACATCATCATGCCAATCGTTGCATTTATCGCCGGTGGTGAACTAAACTTCAAGAACATGTTTATCTTATTAGGTGATGCGCCTGAAGGCGTGGCCATGACTTATGATGCGCTAAAAGAAGCCGGTGTTCCCTTATTGGCCTACGGTAGCTTCATCACAGTATTGATTAACTTCTTAATCTTAGCCTTCATTATCTTCATGATGGTTAAAGGCATGAACAAAATGCGTCGTAAGAATGAAGTGGAAGAGGTGGTTGAAGAGACCCCATCAGAAGAAGTGTTATTGCTACGTGAAATTAGCCAGAAACTAAGCAAATAGTACGCTTGTAGCTATCGTAATTTGATATAATACCAAACCCAACAATTAAAGTTGCGCCCAAGCACGAGCAGTTAACGACCGAATTCTTTGTGGCTGTTTAAGCAAATTATTCCAAGCCAAGCAAGCGGCATCGACAATAGCCTCATAACTGTCA
>NZ_CAJHBH010000024.1:0-43385 GCF_904846585.1 Psychrobacter sp. H7-1 | reverse complement strand
GATCCCTTCTCGAACTCAGAAGTGAAACATCGTCGCGCCAATGGTAGTGTGGTTCGCCCATGTGAGAGTAGGTCATCGTCAGCTCCCTATACCTAAAAGCCCCCATTCATCCGAATGGGGGCTTTTTTTATGTGCTCTATAAGAGATTTGTATGTTGCTTTCTGGGGCTTAATCCAAGGTGTTCTACCCAAAGCAAACAATCGCTTACCCATACAGCCCACTACTTTTGTTATGGTGTCTATCTATCAACATTAACAAAAGTACTACTGCTATGACTCCTTCCAAACTATTCGATTTAACCAATAAGACAGCTATTGTGACCGGTGGCGCCAATGGTATCGGCAAAGCATCTGCTATCCTACTTGCCCAGCACGGTGCTAATGTCGTTATTGCCGACCTAAAATTAGACGATGCACAAAAAGTCGCTAAAGAGATAACTGCTCTAGAGGACACAGATGCTCAAGCATTGGCCATTGAGTGCAATATTTTAAAAGATGATAACTTAACCAATCTTGTTGATAAAACCATTGAGACATTCGGTGCGGTTCATATCCTGATTAATAATGCTGGCGGCGGGGGCGGCGGAAAAGAAAGCCCCTTTGAGATAGACGTTAGTGATTTTAAACGTGATTTTGAGCTGAACGTATTTAGCGGTTGGCGTCTATGTCAGCTGGTTATGCCACATATGAAAAAAGCAGGTTATGGCTCTATTATCTTCACGACCTCTATGGCCAGCATCAATAAAAGCCCTAACATGAGCGGTTATGCCAGCTCAAAAGCTGCGGTTAATCATATGGTCGCAAACCTTGCTCACGACTTTGGCCCAGAAGTACGCATTAATGCCGTAGGACCAGGCGCCACCAAAACAGACGCTCTGCAAACGGTGTTAACGCCTGAGCTTGAAGATAAGATATTAGAGCATACTCCAATTAAGCGCTTAGGCGAACCTGAAGATATTGCAGGGGCCATGCTGTACTTTGCCTCTCCCATATCTGAGTGGGTGAGTGGACAGACCTTATTTGTAAATGGTGGTGGCACGCAGACGTTAGATTGATAATAGCAACTCTTAAACTTGCCCTTTTATAGTCAAGTCAAGGTAAAAGTGCTACCCGTTACTCTATGCAGTACTTTTAAATTAAGGTTCTGTATTTACATAGATTAAAGATGGATAGCGACTGGTTGAATAACCTGATAGTCAAAAAGTTAATTTAGACGAAAATACTTTACTGCCTGGATTTATGGCTTATGTTTTTCATTTTTAGCCTGATAGGCTATGCCGTAATATGTAATAATTGTTTATTAAGCACGAGAGTTTTTAAGGAGCTTTTATGACTACCTCTACAGTTGAATACCAAGGCAATCTACGTACCCAAGCCTTACATCTACAGTCAAACAATCAAATCATCACCGATGCGCCAACGGACAATCATGGTAAAGGGGAGGCGTTTTCGCCGACCGATCTATTAGCGACGAGCCTTGCTAGTTGCATGCTGACCATCATCGGTATCAAAGCCGAGGCCATGGATATAGACGTGACAGGCACACGTGCTGAAGTGACTAAGATCATGGCGGACAAACCCCGCCGAGTAAAAGAAATTCAAGTGGTCATTACCTTTAATCAGCCGCTTGATGAGCGCACCAAAAACAGACTTGAAGCCGCGGCTTTTAGCTGCCCTGTGGCAAAAAGTCTACACCCTGATATTGAACAAAACGTGACCTTCCACTATCCCAGTGGTGAGTAATGTGTCGGCTAAGACCTTACTGATTGTTGCGCATGCACCGTCACCGAATACCCAAAAGTTAGCTCAAGCGGCCTTTGATGGGGCCAATCATTCTGATTTAGACGTTACGGTGATTCTCAAGTCGCCACAAGAGACTCAGCCTGGTGATGTGCTTGCTGCTGACGCTTTATTGTTAGGCACCACAGAAAACCTAGCTTATATGGCAGGGCTGACCAAAGATTTCTTTGATCGCTGTTATTATCCAGTGCTGGATAAAAAGCAGGGCCTACCTTTTGCTGTCTATATTAGAGCAGGTCATGATGGGACAGGAACCAAGCGGGCACTACAGACGATAACCACAGGACTGCGCTGGGAGTGGGTTCAACAGGCATTGATATTGCAAGGTGAGTGGCAGGATGTATTTGCTAAGCAAGTCGCAGAGCTAGCGATGACGTTAGCAGCAGGTGTTGAGGCAGGTATTTATTAACTCAAGTTTTATGTGCTTATGAGTGATCATCAGCACAGAGACCGTAGGCTGATTATCTAAGAGGGGTGTTATGAATCAACAAAATTTGGGCAATACAGATATCAGTCATAGCGCCCACCTGCCGTTTTCGCAAGCATGTGAGAATAATAAACAGCCTATTTTAGAGGTATTGCAGCACCAGTTGTCAGCTCATCATTATGTATTAGAGGTGGGCTCAGGGACAGGGCAGCATAGTGTTTACTTTGCACCCAGACTGCCGCATTTGCAGTGGCAAACAAGCGATGTGCTGGATAATCATGGGGTGATTCAAGGTTGGCATGACAAGTACCCTGCACCAAACTTACACGCACCGCTGGCCTTTGATTTGACCCGTGATGGCATGCCCATAGCAATGAGCGCGCCATCTTATCCAGATAAAAGTTCGCCCTACGATGCTGTTTTTACCGCCAATACCCTGCATATTATTGCTTGGCCGCTGGTTGAGAGGTTGTTTGAGCTGGTAGGGGATGCCTTGCCGACTCATGGCAAATTTATTGTCTATGGGCCGTTTAATGACAACGGTCAGTATAGTAGCGATAGCAATCAGCGCTTTGATAGGCATTTGCGTCAGCGTGATCCAAACAGTGGTATCCGTGACAAAGTCGATATTATGCATTTAGCCAAACAGCACCATCTAATTTTAGTTAATTGCTATAGTATGCCGGCCAATAATGAGATATTGGTGTTTGAAAAATCTGATATTTAAAACCTCAAGTGAATATAACGTTAACGTTAATAGTATGGCAGACCCTACAGGAAGCATTTCGCTAATAGTGCTTCAGACCAATGGTGCGTAGGGTACCTTTATCGTCAATATCTTTGATAATAAGTGACCACTCTTCATTGATTTGGACCGTGTCTCCAGGTACAGGTGCGGTATTTAGGTTGGCTTTGATAAATTCAGCAACCGTTTGTTGCCACATGTTAACCGGTGAGCCATCTTTATCGTAAGTGACTTTGGTATTCGGCGGGGTAGAGGAGACGCTTTCATCAAAGAAGGGCAGATCACCAAGCCGAACATTGGGAGAGATCATCCAGTCACCATAAAAATCTTCCACTGAGCGCCTATCTAGCTTGATGTCATTATAAATACGAGCGATTTTGGCGGCATGATTACCCCTTAAGCCATACCAGACTCGGTCGCCATATTTTAAGCGGGTGTCTTGATCAACAATAACGATTTTTTCATTACGAATTAACGCAAAAATGGCAATTTCATCCTCACTTATACTCGAGTAGATGTCCAAGGGGTGGCGGCCCATAGCAAAAGCACCAGGCTTCACCTCAAACTCGTATAAGGTAATACTGGCCTGCTCTGATACCCAAATCTCCATCTCTTCATCAGGCTCAGCATTGCTTGGTACACGTACTTTAAATAAATTAGCCATAAACGGAATAGTGGTACCTTGTAGCACTAAGGATAAAATCACCACCCCAAAGGCAATATCAAATAACAAAAAGGCATCCGGCAGGCCGGCCATCACCGGTAAAATGGCCAGCGTAATTGGCACCGCACCGCGCAGGCCAACCCAAGAAATAAAGCCTATTTCTCTATCTTTAAAGCCAAATGGCTTGATGCTTGAGAATACGGCGATAGGACGGGCAATCAAAATCATAAAGGCGGCGATGGCCACAGAGTAGTGCCAGACGTTGAGCACGTTTGAGGGGGTCACCAATAAGCCCAGCACCACGAACAGTACGGCTTGTGATAACCAAGCAAAGCTGTCCATAACCCTTAACACATGCTCAGTGGCGCGTACTTTATTATTACCTACTAAAATACCGGCCAAATATACCGCCAAGAAACCACTACCACCAATTAAGTTGGTCGCAGCAAACACAGCCAGACCTGCCGACATAATTAAAATGGCATACATGCCGACCGCCAGATGTAGCTTAGGCAACATCTTCGATAACAGATAACCAAATAATAGCCCCATGAGCATCCCAAAGCCCAATTGCTGCGCCAATAAGCTCACAAACCCTAATAAGGTTTGGCTATTTTGATCGACATTAAGCGCAATTAGGCCTGTAACCAGTAAGATAGCAAAAGGATCGTTGGCGCCGGATTCAAGCTCTAGTGTGGCTTGAACACGGTCGTTTAGCTTCACGCCGCCATTACGTAATAATGAAAATACTGCCGCTGCATCGGTTGAGCCGACAATGGCTGCCATCAATAGCCCGATACGCCAGTCGACATCCAGCAGCCAGGTGACGAATAAGCCCAGCACCAAGACGGTGGCAAATACACCCCAAGTGGCCAACACTACAGCCGGCTTTAAGCCCACACGGAAGGACTTAAAGGAGGTTCGCAAGCCGCCGTCTAATAGGATGCAGGCCAATGCCGCCTGCCCCACAAAGTTAGCAATGGCATACTGGGAGAACTCAATACCCAAAATCCCTTCTTCACCTGCCAACATACCCACCAATAAAAATAGCAGCAGTAAGGGTAGGCCCAAGCGGGCTGAAAGTGTACTGGCCATAATACTTGAGAAGATAAGTATCGCACTGACCAAATATACAATGTTTAGGGTTTCCATGAGTCCAATAAGCCTAGAGTCTAAGAGTAAGCTGCCTAACACAACTGATTAGGCAAGAAGGCGCCCAGCCAATTCGCTGAGCGTATTAAATGATAAAAAAGGTATCAGGTGCGGTAGCAATTGCGATGAGCGCGTGCTAGATAGATTCTGCAGTAGTTCGCTTGATTTGTCTATGCTGTACCCAAATTAGTAGGATAAAACACATCAGCCATAATGCCAGTAGGTGATACAGATAACTACTAACTTGACTTAAAGAGGCGCCCATTTGGTTTAATTGTACCGAGGCATTCATCCCTGAGGTAGATGGAAATAGCCAACGCACATATTGTAACACCTCAGGCAACTGAGTGACCGGCCAAGGATAGCCGCTCAAAAAGAACATGGGTAGGGAGCTGAAAATTAGAATCTGCATACCGCGCTCACGCTCTTTAAACCACAGGCCAAGCAAGCAGCCGAGTGTCGCCACAGTGGGAGCGTAGATTGCCATAAACAGTAAGGTACCCGGCAGATTATGACCGCGCGAATAATTTTGAAAATTAAAGACCCAACCATAATAAAAACAGGCCACGGTAAAAGTAATTAAAGATAAGGCGCCAATACGGCCAAGCCAGCCTAGGATACTGGCGTTTTGTTTTTTGTTTTCGTACCAAGTGCCAATAAGTAAGGAGGTGCCCATCAACAAGGTTTGCTGCAAAATCAAAATGGCCACGGCCGGTACCACATAAGCGCCATAGCCTTCGGTACGGTTAAACATGGGATCAATGCGCAGAGGCACCGCTTGAGTACTTACCTTGGCTGTTGGCATATAAGCACCTTGGGCCACACTGCGCTTAATCTCTATGCCCGCTGACACGGTGGAGACGGCTGTGGTAAAGCCCAATTGCAGCTGTTTATTTAATAAAAAGTAACTGTTATTGCCCAAAATAGACACATGTGCAGGCTTGCTGGCGTAGACGTCTTTTTCTAAATCACGAGGGATAATCAAATAGCCGGCAATTTGCTCATCATACAGGGCATTTAAGGCATCTGTTTGGGTAAGATAAGGGGTCACCTTGATGTTGGGATGGGCATCGCTATAGCGGGTAATGGTCTTTGATAATTTGCTGTGATCATAATCGACCACACCAACTGGCACCTGCTGCACCACCTCACTACCATAAGGCCAGGGGTAGAAGAACCCATAAATTATTGGCGCAAAAATCAGCATTAATAGCACGCCTTTGTCCTTAAAAGCCAATGCTAATGTGCCTAAGAATCCTTCAATAAAACTGCTGTGGCTGATCATAGCTGTCGGCTTTTTATCCACACTTGAGCGTGGCTGTGAGGGGCCTTTTGATTCAGATGATAAAGCAGGCTCTGCTCGTAACTGACTCACATCACAGTGTGCAGCATCTGTCTGATAGCTTGGCAGCTTATCTTGTGATAGTGGGTCTTGATTGATTGAGCTGTTATCTGTTGGGTCTTGATGTAACGGCTTCTTGTCTAAAGGGGCAGGGTCTAACGCAGCCTGTTGTGATGACTCATGATTCAAGTCAGTGTGCAAATTGCTACTGCCTTGTTGGGTAGTGTCTAAGGCACCATCATTGTCTTCATGTGGCTGTTTTGGGTTCAAAGGGAGATTGGACATTAGCGGGCTCCCCAGCGTTGCGGATTTTTAAAGGCGCGGATACATAATAAGGCGGTAAGTACCAAAGTGACCACCACAGCCACTATTAGGCCGGCGAGTGTGGGTAGCGCCACTGAAACCGGTGCCGACATTTGTAATTGGGTTAAGTGAATCCGTAGATAATGGGTTAAGGGTAGAGCATTGGCCCAGCGCTGGGCGCCTTCACTCATTGCCAATAGCGGAAAAGTGACACCCGCGAAGGCAAACGATGGCGCAGAGACAAAGCCGGTACTTGAGAGCCCCATACGCAGCGAATAACTGTTCAAAGTAAAAATGGCGCCCACCCACAAAGAGATCATCATCAGAGCTATAAAGGCAGCAAATACAATCAAGATGGCCGCAGCGCTGGCCGGATGCACGGACACCGCTAAGAGTAGCATCAGCCCTGCCCACATCATATAAAACAATAGCGCCCAGATAAGCTTGCCATTTAGACCGACCACCAGCGCCAAGATAGACACTGTTTGTGGCATACGCGGCTGTCCCAATTGGGTGGTGCTGATAGGGGCTGGTACTGCACTGAGGCTTGAGGTAGAAGTGGGTACAAAAGTCTGGGTGCTCAATGCGTTATAATCAATCGGGCCTTGCCAGCTAGCATCAAGATCTGCCTGCATTTTTGCCAGTTTTTGTGCTGGCGGGAGATGCTTGAGCGCTTTAAAATCAGGATAAGGCATGTCCGGATAGACGATGGTGTGGTACCACTGTGAGAAGGTTTTATCCCTAATCTCGCGGCCAATGGTCGTCGCCCCAATAATCATGGCCAAAATATGTAATAAAGCGGGAATCACGGTGGAGGCCAAGAACTGCTGATAGTTGGCTCCTATATTAAATAAGCTTATGCGCTCGACACCAATGGGCGAGTAGCTAATCTTAGCCTGCTCTATATAACTGCCTTGCTTGACAGTGCGCTTAATCTCCACCCCTGCTGATAGCGTACCTACCACAGCCTGCACCCCTTTTTGAATGATACCTGAATGGGTACCATACTGCGCATTAACCTTTAAGATAATCGGTGAAGGGGCTGCTTTATTAATTTGATCGGCAAAATCTGATGGAATGATGACCACCCCATATATCTTTTTGGTCAAGATATCCTCGTTGACCTGAGCAATATCGGTATACAGCTGCTCAACTTTGATATCAGGGCTGGCATCGAGGTAGCGGGTAAGGGTGCGAGAGTAGGCGCTGCGACTATCTTCAATAACGCCAATGGGCAGATCGACGATATAAGGCTTAGAAAATATCCACCATATGCTTAAGATGGTCGCTAAAGGCAGCCACAATAGCATGACAAAGTCCCACGAGTGGTGCTGCAAGAAGCGACCTTCATAGCACGCACTGCGTAAGAACACTGACCACAGTGAGGCCTTGCGATTGTCTTTATCACCAAAGACAATCTTAGGCGGTGTGCTGTGATTACCGGAAGATGCAGACATAATCTAGCCTTAGCCTATCCAATCTGATTTAGTTAACACGGTTGGTTTTTTTATTAGAGGCACTGGCATCAAGCTCTACCACCACGCTCATGCCCGAGCGAATCTTGGGGTCAGCAGTGACGGGACGCGCTTTGACCTCAAAGGTACGCACATCAAAGTTATCTTCGGTATTGGTGGCGCGCCAAGTAGCAAAGTCAGACAAGGCGGCGGTGTTAAATACTTTAAAAGTCATCTTATAAGGGGCATCAGGACGAGACAGCGCTGGTACTTGGCCGACAAACTGGGTGCCAATGCTAAACTGATTTAATAGGTTTTCTGTCACATTGAGTACCACCCACTGCTGATTGGGATCGACCAAAGTCATGATGGGGACGCCTTGGCCGATGACCTCACCTGGATTGACAATCACATCATCAACTATGCCGGCAATGGGGCTTTTTAAGTTGGCCTCATTTTGCGCCGCTTGTGCCTCTTCAATCTTACCATCTACTTGGGCCACCTGTGCTTTAGCACCCGCTTTATCTTCTTCACGAGCCCCTTCTACGGCCAAGTCATATTGTAAGCGGGCGGCGTCAGCTTTATCTTGGTTGGCCACATACTGAGTATAGGCTTCATCGCGCTTTTGACGTGCCATTAGTCCCTCTTCATAAAGACGATTAACACGCTCATAAGTACTCTTGGCTAAGTCTGCTGCGGCTTGGTTGGCTTGCCAGGCTGCTTTGGCTTGGCCAATTTCTTGCGGACGGGCACCATTTTGTGCTTTATCCAGCTGGCTTTGGGCCATGTCTCGGGCAGCTAAAGCCTGGTTCATTTTGGCAGTAATCTCAGGTGAATCCATCTCAATCAGCTGTTGACCCGCAGTGACATTATCACCTTCAGTGACCAATATCTTGGCGATGCGTCCCGGCACTTTTGCGGCAATGGCGGTGGACTGCATCTCCATTTGGCCTTGCACCACGATAGGTTTTTCGTTACTTTGTGAACTTTTATTTAAGCCATAAATAATCAGCGCTATTATCCCAGCCACAACTAAGGTGATTATGATGTTTCTTAGCATGGTTGGGCTGGGCTTTTTTGAGGGGCTCGTGTTTGAGGTGCTCATGTATTTATCCTGAAGATAAAATAAAAGTAAAAAGGTTAAGGCGTGTAGCGGCGCTTAGCGCTAATAAACCGTGGGCAGCTTAATATCGGCCACGGCCATATATTCGTTAAAGGCCTCTGGGGTACCAATGCTTTGCATTAAAGCGGCAAGCGCCTGTACATAATCATTGGCCGCAGCAGCTTGCTCGGTGCGGGCTTGCAAGTACTTGGTTTGCGCAGTAGTCACATCAAGGGCGGTATTCACCCCCTCTTTCATGCCCAGTTGCTTGTAGCGTAGTAACTCTTGAGACAGCAGCACATTACTGTTTAATGACTGGAAACGGACCCGGGCATTTTCTACCGATTGCCAGTTTTTTTCTACTAACAATAAGATGTTGTCACTCACATCGATTTTGGCCAATAAGGCTTGGCGCATTTGTGCTTGACCAGAAGCATGCTGTGCGCCTTTGTCCAAGCCACCCCACAGCTTCCAACTGGCAGAAACCCCCGCAATCCAGCTGGGATCCTTGTCAATTTCATGATAACCGAATAAGGTAACGGTCGGCTTATAACCGGTGTTGGATAAGCTGGTTAAAGATTCTGCTTGGGCGTATTTGGCATCGACTTTTTTAAGACCGGGATGGTTTTTTAAGGCCAAATCTTGGAAGTACTTTAAGGGAGGTAGAGGCTTTGAGGAGACAAACAATGGGCTGGTAGGCTTGATGGGTGTTGGTGAGCGCAATAGGCGCTGCAGGGCAGTCATGGCTAATTGAGCATTATTGCGCGCTTTTAGCGCCTCACTTTCAGCCTCTGCTAACGCTGTCTTCGCCTCTAGTCTTTCAACGCCTGATATAAAGCCTTCCTCTAGGTATCTTTGCGCCATATGATCGGTTTCTTTCACCGTATTTAAGGCATCTTCACGTAAGTAAGCAGCGAGCATGGCAAGCTGAGCGGTGAAGTAGCGATTAATTAAGGTTGCTTGCAGGTCGTCCTTATCAAGTAAGGCGTCCGCTTGGCTCTCTTCAGTGCGCGCATCTGCCAGATCAGTGACCGCTTGGGTGCGCCCAGCGGTATACACCGGCCACAGCATGGCAACACCTGCGCTGGTATTTGTACCACTGCGTTTTATATTATATTCATCGGGTAGGCGGTCACTGATGATGGGCGGAATGGCATTAACAATATTAGGATCAATATTTTGTAAAATAGGATTGTCTTGAATTGCTTGGTTTACGCTGTCATTGATACCGGATTTAAGACCGGTTAAATCCACATCTGCATCCACACTATATCGGGTAGCGCCAGCCCGTAAAAAAATCAGCGGTTGGTTGAGACCTTTGGTAGCTTCAGATTGCAGCTCATTTGCTGCAATACCGGCATTGTTGCTGGCAAGTTTGGGTGACACTTGCATTAATACGTTTTGGGCTTGTTGTAGACTGATTTTGTCGGGTACATCAATGGTATACACATCATCAATGGCCACCCCTGAAGCTGGGTCGACAATGCTGTGTAACGGTATGGTTTGATAGCTGCCTTTGTCTAGATTTTCGCCAATCTTTTTTACATTGGTCGCCGGGATGGGGTTTTGATAAGTGGGGCTTTGCGGTGACAAGACATACTCATCGCTGCCACTATTTATAGGTGCCGTGTGGCCTATGGTTGATAGGGCACTGAGACTTACGGCCACCGAAAGCTGCCAAGATAAGGGAGCCAAATACGCAGCATGCCTATTGAGCCGCTTAGCATAATGCGTCAATATATGATACGAGGTAGGCGCACAAGGGCGTCTCACAAAAGAGGCTTGCGGTTTTACAGTCTCAGAGCGCTTTAACTTAAGTAATGACATAACGGCAACTGGCTAATAAAAGGGATGAGTTGGAGGTAGAGAGTGTATCAGTTTTATTTAATGATTTTTGGTTAGTGATGACGCCTAAACCATGGATTAATCAGGCGCCAAGCGCATATCTTGATTTGGGTTCATTATAATAGCCTGCTAAAAAGCTTATTTGAAGTTATAAATACGTCCGACCAGTCCTTTTAGCATGTCTTAGCGCAATATAGCCATAAACACCACCAACAAAAAAGCCGTACAAGCAGGTATGGCGTGTATTGACAGGGTTAAAAACAGCCTTTAACCCCAATATGGAAGCCTCATCAATGGCCATAAAAAAAGGCTGTGTTTTTGCTTGGAGACAAAAACGCAGCCTTGGTAGGGTGCAAACTCATAAAATATGGTTTACATTGAGCCAAAGTTTAATGATTAGTTAACTAGATTTCAACAGCAGCCCGTTAATAAAATGCCAGCAGTGGGCGACCGGCCAGTCAAATATTAAGCTTAAGCTGTCAGTTATCAGCTTATACTTTCAATCATGCCAAGTGGGCTAAGCCTTTTCAAGCTTAGGACGAGCTTTGGCAACCGCTTTTAATAAGGCTGCTTTAAACTCACCTGGACCAAACTTCACCATATCTGAATGGGCTGCACAGAAGTTCTCGGTTTTTTGCCATTTTTCTGCCAAATTCTCTGCCCAATCACAGTATTTTTTTCCGGCATTAGGCTCATCGGTTAGTGCCTTTTTGGTGGTGGGATGTAGCGACAGTTCTGGCAAAATGGCTTGCAAGATTTTGGCAGGCGGCGTGACAAAAGTATCATCTACATGTAAGCTTTTGCTGGCAGGATGAAAGGCCAGTAAAGAGCTGGCGTGAATCATCTCATTGTCTGAGATATAGTCGATACCTTTGGGGAGTGAGAACTCAAGCTCAGGATAGCGTTTGGCTACCGCCTCGCTTTCTACCAAGTCATCGGCCCAGTTTACCTCGGTTATCTTACGCTTATGACGTTCGCTGCCGTAATTAATGGCGGTGGGAAAATCTTTGGCCATTTGCGCGCAGTGTATGGTATGAAAAGGGTGTAAATTTAAAATGGCTTCCACCTTTGTGCCATTATCAGTCAAGGACATCACCTTATCGCGCAGCTCACCGGTTAAACTATAGCTGTCTAAAAAGATAAACTTGCCTGACTCTAGTTGCACTAAAGAGCACTGAGTGCCAATATCTATTAGACCGCCCAGTTTAAATGAACCACGTATGTTCCAAAAACCTGAACCCAAATCAATTATCTTATCTGTCATAACATCCTCTTTTTAAAGTAAGTTATTTACTATTAAATGTTGTAGTCATCATCGGTTATTTGCCTCTAAATGTCTGTTAAGAAATAATACAGTGAGTAGTAAAAAAGCTAACGAGTGTAGTCTAATATGCCCACGACTTAATATAGCAAGCATTTCCTTGGTAGAGGATAGAGCAACCAATACCCTAATTTATCTGCTAAGAATAAAAAACACCCCAAGCGAATGCCAGAGGTGTTTTTTGAACCGTAAAGCTAACACAAGATGTCTGCCTTACCCGTGCGTGTTGCAGACGCAGTTATAGTAAGCTATCTAAATGACGTGCAGGGTCGGTCTCTCGAGCTGCGAGCGCATCGTCAACCGTTAAGCCGATGGCTTTGGCCACGCCTTCACCATAAGCAGGGTCACACCAGTAGCAGTTACGGATGTGGCGGTATTTGATAAAGTCTGGCACCGATGCTATGTTACGCGCTGTGTTATCAAATAATACCTGCTTTTGCTCATCGCTCATGAGATTGAATAAAGCGCGCGGCTGGCTAAAGTAGTCATCATCGTCTTTACGGAAGTCCCAATGAGCGGCATCCCCATTAATTCTTAGAGGCGGCTCAGCGTATTCAGGCTGCTCTTGCCATTGACTAAAGCTGTTTGGCTCATAATGTGGACGACCCCCATAGTTATCATCGACACGGCCTAGACCATCACGATGGTTGCTCGAGTAAGGGCAACGTGGTTGGTTGACTGGAATCTGATGGCTATTAACGCCCACACGATAGCGCTGTGCATCTGCATAGTTAATCAGACGGTTTTGTAGCATCTTGTCTGGAGAGACACCGATACCTGGTACTAAGTTACTTGGTGCAAATGCCGCTTGCTCTACATCTAAAAAGTAGTTGTCTGAGTTTTTGTTAAGTTCAAATTCACCCACCTCAATTAGAGGGTAGTCGCCTTTTGGCCAAACTTTAGTCAAGTCAAACGGGTGGTAAGGCACCTGTTCAGCCTCTGCTTCTGGCATGATTTGAACGTACATTTTCCATTTTGGGAAATCGCCATTTTCGATAGACTCAAATAAATCTTTTTGATGGCTTTCACGGTCCATACCGACAGTTTCGGCAGCTTCGGCATCAGTTAGGTTCTTAATGCCTTGCTGCGTACGCATGTGGAATTTGACCCAGAAGCGCTCGCCTTGATCATTCCAGAAGCTGTAAGTGTGTGAGCCAAAGCCATGCATATGACGGTATGAGGCAGGGATACCGCGGTCACTCATTACGATGGTCACTTGGTGGAATGACTCAGGTAGTAAGGTCCAAAAGTCCCAGTTATTGGTCGCTGAGCGCATATTGGTACGAGGATCACGTTTTACCGCTTTGTTCAAATCAGGGAACTTACGTGGGTCACGTAAGAAGAAGACAGGCGTGTTGTTGCCTACTAAATCCCAGTTACCCTCTTCGGTGTAGAACTTTAGGGCAAAACCACGGATATCACGCTCAGCATCAGCCGCACCGCGCTCACCGGCTACGGTACTAAAGCGGGCAAACATTTCGGTCTTTTTGCCGACTTCGCTAAAAATTTTAGCACGCGTATATTTAGTAATGTCATTGGTGACGGTAAAGGTACCAAAGGCGCCAGAACCCTTGGCATGCATGCGGCGTTCTGGAATAACTTCACGCACAAAGTTGCCCAGCTTCTCGTTCAACCAAAGGTCTTGCGCCAATAGCGGACCTCGAGGGCCGGCTGTTAAGCTGTTTTGGTTGTCTGCAACGGGTGCACCATTGTTCATGGTTAGCTTCGTGGGGGCGTAGGGGCATTTTTTATCACTCATTGTAATCTCCTTTTTTTTGTAATGAGTGGGGGATAAAACACTTGATTTTTTACAGCCTGTTATTTTTTTAAGTACAATAGAGCAGTTAGGGTATGGTTATTACCAAGCCGGTTATCTTGCTTATCTCTATTAAAGCCAAATTGTGTAGTTTTGTATAATAAATTAATTACAATAGTATGTTTTGTTTTACTAATCTATTTTTGCTACCGCTTTTGGTCTATAAATCCTTTTATAACTATTGAGATTTTTTTGGCTCGATTGAATTTAAGTCACCCATTACTTGATTGGTTATAACAATCATGTGGGTTTCAATAGCTAATGTAGTACAGTCCAACAAATAAAGCAATTTAGCCACATTTATAGGCGCCGCTGGGCTGATCGGTACCTTAAAATTACTATAATCGTGGGTGTTTAAATGTCTCCAACTGCCATCGCCTATGCCTATTTGGCCGGGGCTATTATCTTTGAAATAACCGGAACCACCTTTTTGGTGAAGTCGCAAGAATTCACTAAGCTTTATCCCACTTTAGCCACGGTGGTGCTCTATGCTTTTTCTTTTTATTTTTTGACTAAGTCATTAAGGGGTATTCCGCTTGGTATTGCTTATGCAATGTGGGGCGGGGTAGGTATTGTGTTAACAGCTTTGATTGGTCTGCTGGTATTTAAGCAGAGTATTGATACGCCGGCAGTGATAGGCATTGGCCTGATTGTGACCGGCGTTGTGGTGCTTAATTTGTTCTCAAGCTCTGTGGGGTAGGAGGGGGATTAGGGGAAGATCTAAACTCGGCTATCAATAATAACCGGATAGCCTTTGTGCTCAATGACGGTAGCTTTCACCCCATATAAATCCTGTATGGTCTCTTGCGTCAGCACTTCAATAGGATGGCCGGTTTGAATAACTTGTCCGGTCTTTATCATGACTACGGTATCGGCGAACTGTGCGGCTTGGTTGATATCGTGCAGCACAATAACCACTGTCTTTTTTTGTTCATGAGCCAAACTGCGTAGGGCGCGCATCAGCTGGCCTGAGTGGTACATGTCTAAGTTGTTAAGCGGCTCATCAAGCAGTAAATAAGGGGTATCCTGGCAGACAATCATAGCAATCAATACCCGCTGCTGTTGCCCACCTGATAAGGTAGATAAGTAGCGGTGTGCCATATCTTGCAATTCAAACTTCTCAATAACCTCAGCCACCTTTTGATGATCGGCTGGGGTAGGCCGGCCTTGATGATATGGATAACGGCCGAACATCAATAGCTCTTCTACCCGCAATCGGCCTTGTAGTTGATTGCTCTGTGCCAATATGGCCACTGTCTTAGCCATAACCTTACTGTCGGTATGTGCAATGTCGTACTCACCAAACTGAACCGACCCATTTTGTAGCGGTTGTAGGCGTGACATGACGCTAAACAAGGTGGACTTTCCGGCACCATTTGGCCCAATTAACGCAATCACTTGCGCATCTTCTAAGCTTAAGCTGACATTATTTAAGATGGGGTGGTGATCGATGTGATGGCTTACATTATTAATGGTAATCATAAAGATATTCAGCTGTCAGGTATAAAAATAGGATGAAAATTAGGGGGATATAACAGTAAGTGTCAAAGAAGCAGCCAAGCTGGCTTATTGATCACTTAGGCCACCTGCTTGCGATACTGCTTTAAAATCAGGCCGATAAAGACCATGCCGCCGAGCAGTTCAATCACAACTGACAACACACCGGCCATGCCAAGCACCCGCTCAAACAAAGTCTGACCCAATACCAACGTAATCATGGACACCAAGCTGACCAAAACGATACGCTCGCTATGATACATGCTGTGGCTTATGCGGTTGGTCAAAGCGCACACCAATAACCCCAAAAATACGATAGGGCCGACAAAGGCGGTCGCGGTTGCGACCAACACTGAGATGACCACCAATAGACGCAGGGTTAAACCCTGATAATCAATGCCCAGACCAATTGCATCGGAGCGGCCAAGCATCAGTACATCGACCTGAAAGCGCCAGCGCCAAATAAGCCATGCACTGACAAGACAAATGGCCAGGCTCAGCCACATCATATGGACATTGGTGATATTAAATTGGGCAAAGCTGGCCGCTTGTATCACTACGAAGTCTTCGGGGTTAATGAGGCGTGCCACCAAATTTGATAAGCTTCTAAATAACACGCCAAAGATAATGCCGACTAAAATTAGCCGAGATAAAGAGTGCTCAGTGCGATTAAATAATAGCCGAAACAGGAATAAGGAGGCGGCCACCATCAGTGCCACTTCAATGCCAAACTTTAGTAACGGCTGACTGGTAAACATATTCACCGCACCCAAGAAGAATACCAATAGGCTTTGGATAAGAATATATAACGAGTCAAAGCCCAATAGGGCAGGCGTTAAAATCGGGTTGTGGGTGAGGCTTTGAAACAGCAGTGTCGAGACTCCAATACAGTAGCCCACAATCATAAGCGCCGCCAGCTTTTGCCCCCGGAACGGCAACACAAAGTCCCAGTTGCCATTGGCCTGTAAGGTCATAAACAGCACGCAGCTTACCAGTAAAGTCAGCAAAGCAAGCCACACCGGTTTGCTAAATACCAAGCCTGGATTAATACGCAGCTGTACAGGGTGAGTGGTAAGTGGATGTTTAGAAGTTTGGCTATTTGAGGACACAAACTGCGAGCCTGCACAATCTTTATTATTGCTAGAGGACTTAGGCATTGATGTGGTGGATGCTTGCTTGGATGAATTCATAATAAGCTTAGCTGGCAAAAAGGATAAATGAGAAGATACGACTTAAGAGCTGTGGGCTTAGGCTTGGGCCGATGGATTGATTTCAAGCTTACGAGGTTTACGGAGTAACATCCATAAAAATATCGCGGCGCCAATAACACCGAATACGGTCGCTACCGGTACTTCAAAGGGGTAGCGGATGCTGCGGCCAATCACATCGCATAGTAGCACTAGGCTTGAGCCGAATAATGCCACTGCCGGCAAGCATCGACGTAGACTGTCTCCCATTAAGCGGCTGATAATATTAGGTACGACCAGTCCGACAAAAGGAATGGCGCCTACCGTAACCACCACCACGGCGCTAATCATGGCCACAGTTAAGATCACAAACCAGGTCATCAAGCGCTGGTTCACCCCTAAGTTAATAGCAATGGCTTCGCCTAATCCCACAATGGTTAGTTTGTCGGCCAAAAAGTACGCCACCAGTGCCAACGCACCGGTCACATACAGCAGCTCATAACGCCCCGCCAAAATAGTAGAAAAATCCCCAAAGCGCCACACTGACAGCATCTGCAAAGACTCCGTCTCATAGGCAATAAAGGTAGTGACCGCCTCAATAATACCGCCAAACACAATGCCTACCAAAGGGACCATTAAGATATCTGTGGCAGGCAAATGCTTAATCAGACGCATAAACAGCACCATACCGGCGATAGCGCACAAGGTCGCAATGAGCATCTTGCTAAATAGGCTACTTGTGGGCAAGTATAGGCTGACCAAAAGTAGGCCTAGGCCTGCGCTTTGGGTGGCGCCCACCATGGAGGGGTCAACAAAGCGGTTTTTTAACACAACTTGTAAAATCATCCCCGCCACAGCTAAAGAGGCACCGGTCAAAATAATGGCCAGCGTGCGCGGCAGTCGACTTACCAGCAACAACTGTAAATCGTTACTGACCGACTGCTGAGTCAAGGCTTGCCACAGCCCTTGCCATGAAAAATCTGCCACACCCAGCGATAAGCTTAGCAAAATTAGAGCCACCAATAGCAGCACACTTAACGTGTTGAGCAGCATAGGCGATAGCAAAACATGTCGAGCTTTAGGTTTGGCAGAAGAATCAAACATAACGGTCTTTATTTTTACTGTAAAAATTGAGGGATAAGCGTGTGCTTATTGAGCGCTTTCAACTGTTTCGGCTTTACTCAAGGCATCAGTGACGATCTTGGTATCTTTTAACCACTGATAGTAACCCCCGAAAGCAAGGTATGAGTCTGGGCTTAGGTAGACAATATGTTTGTTTTTCCAAGCTTTGGTTTGATGCATTAATGGGTTGTCTAATACCGCATCTGCACCTACGCCTTCTTCACCAATGGCTGAGCTTCTATCTAGCACAAATAACCAGTCTGGATCGATTTTTTGTAAGTATTCAAAAGATACGGGTTGACCATGTCGGCCATCTTCAATCTGAGTATCAGCAGCAGGAATACCAAAGACGGTATGTAAGAACCCAAAGCGAGATTTTTCGCCATAGGCTGAGATTTTATTGCCGTTTACTAGGACAACCAAACCATTGCCTTTACCGGCACTGGCAGCTTTGGCTTGCTCGATGGCTTGATCAATATCTTGTTGCAACTGAGCGGCTTTATCGGCTTTGTTAAATAGCTTACCTAAATCAGCTAAGCGCTGTTTGCTAGACTCATAAATATTTTCAGTATCTAAGGTCAGGTCTAAAGTTGGCGCCATTTTGCTAAGGGCGTCATATTTTTCTGCCATACGTGAGCCAATTAAAATGGCTTTGGGCTGCATTTGGTTAAGTGCTTCCATATCAGGCTCGAATAAAGTACCGATATTCTGGCTCTCTGGGGCACCTGCCGCTTTTAGATTGTCTAAATGTAAGTTGTCAGGCAGACCAGCTACAGGTACTTCTAAGGCAGCTAAATCCTGCATTAAGGTCATGTCATATACAGCTAATGGCTCAGGATTGGTGTGTAAAGTTACTTCACCGCGAGTGGTATCAATGCTTACTTGTGCTTGGTTGTCAGTCGCACTTGACTCTGTGGTGGCCGCTTCAGAGCCAGTCTCACTTTGAGTTTCAGCGGCACTGTCAGTTTGAGTGTCTGTCTGTTTAGGAGAGCAACCAAAAAGCGCACCGCTCACCATTAAGGTGAGTAGAGCCAACTTGGCTTTGGGATACGCAGAAGAGGCGGCGGCAGAGGATAGACGTTTGGTAAACATAAAATCTCACTTAATCATTAAACTTAGTCGTTAAAAAAGCCATGACAAGACAATGGCTGTTAAATAAAAAGCTGTAAAACATGTCAAAAAACTAGACTATAAAAAAACAAAACTCTCTTATCTGATGACATAGCGCACAGACCCTCTAAATTAACTGCGAGTGGTACATCAGATGTCTGCTAATTTTTTGAGAATGAGCCTATGATACGCTTTTTAAATGCAAAAATAAATGATAATAATTCGCATTAAATAAAACAAGGGTGTTTTGTTACTTTTAAGTGGGTCTATTATCCCCCAAAAGGGGTAGGGAATTAGGCTTATGTACCGCTTTTGCTCAATAGGTATTAATTAAGATTGGCGCTATATTAAAAGCAATTACAGGGCAGTGACTTGCTAAGCTCACAGGGTCTTTAAAGACGGGAGCTTGCCAACATCACTGCTTTTTTTTATGTCTATTGCTCAGGAGACGCATCATGCATGCCAAGGAGCTGCTTGAGGTTGAGCGCCGTGATATTAGAGCGCTGCACTATACCTGGATTGCTTTTTTTCTAACCTTTTATGTTTGGTTTAACATGGCGCCGCTGGCAACTTCTATGCTGGCGGCTGAAAGTTATTTGACGCCTGAGCATATCAAGCTGTTTTTGATTGCTAACGTGGCGTTGACCATTCCTGGCCGCGTAGTGGTGGGCATGGCATTAGATAGATTCGGCCCGCGCCGGGTGTTTTCGGTATTAATGATAGTGATGGCGATACCCACGTGGTTCTTCGCCTTTGGCACATCGGCGATGCAGCTGTTTGTATCTCGGCTATTTATGTCTATTGTCGGGGCAGGCTTTGTGGTCGGTATTCATATGACCGCGCTTTGGTTTAAGCCCAAAGACATTGGTTTTGCAGAAGGCTTTTATGCTGGATGGGGAAACTTTGGCTCTGCGGCGGCTGCGATTACTATTCCCACTGTGGCTTTACAGTTCTTCGGTGGTCATGATGGGTGGCGCTGGGCCATAGCATTGTCTGGCTTGTTGATGGCGCTATATGGGGTAGCTTATTGGTTTTTGATTACTGATGGGCCAACAGCAGATACACACCAAAGATCTAGAAAGGCGGGCGCCTTAGAGGTATCCAGCTGGCGAGATTTGTGGTTATACTGCTTGTTTACTATCCCATTGTATGGGGTGTTGGGGGTGCTGGTTTATCGCACTCAAGACATGGGGTTTTTGTCTGCGACAGGTGCTATCGTCTGTTATGTGATGATAGCGGTGGTGGTGATTTATCAGATTTACAAAGCCTTGAGTGTCAATATTCCTATGCTCAAAGCGGGCATTCCAGAAGATGACAAATACCCCTTTAAATCGGTGGCCGCTTTAAATGTATCTTATTTTGCCAACTTTGGCGCGGAGCTTGCGGTCGTCTCTATGCTACCTATGTTCTTTGCCAGTACTTGGAAGCTAGATGCCACAGCGGCCGGTCTAATCGCTTCTACTTTTGCTTTTGTTAACCTTTGGGCCCGACCTTTAGGCGGTTATATTTCAGATAAAATTGGCAACCGCCGTCTGGTGATGCTGGTTTATATGTTTGGCATCGGTATTGGCTTTGCGCTTATGGGACTACTCAACGCTGGTTGGCCATTATTTATTGCAGTCGTCTTTACCATTGGTTGTTCGGTGTTTGTGCAGGGTGCAGAAGGGGCAACCTTTGGCATTATTCCTTCTATCAAGCGCCGTTTGACCGGTCAAATCTCAGGTATGGCAGGCGCTTATGGTAACGTGGGTGCGGTATTTTACTTATTTATCTACACCTTTGTTGAGCCTAACCAGTTCTTTTATATCATCGCCGGTGGGGCCTTTGTGGCATGGCTGGTGTGCTTTTTTTGGCTCAAAGAGCCTGATGATGCCTTTGGCGAGGAGTACAAGATGTCGTCGGTGGATATCGCTTTGGCAGAGCAAGATCGCTTGGCACAAAACAAGTTGTCACCTATGACAAATGACTGAAACTCTGACAATGGCTTTAAAGCTATACGGATGCCCTTAGTCTCGTAGTGAATAAAAAAAGCCACCCAAGCGATTGTTTGGGTGGCTTTGTTTATGTATGGCTTAAAGACAGTCAAATAAAAGGTATTGCCTGTAATTCAAAGCTTAAGACATCAAAGGGTTAAGCGGTCAAATTATTCACCGCCCACACTGCGACATCTACTCGAGTGCGCAAATTGGTTTTATTTAAAATATGTTTGACGTGAACTTTTACGGTCGACTCAGAGATGCCCAGCTCATTACCAATCATCTTATTACTGTGGCCTTTGGCAATCATTTTTACCACTTGCAGCTCACGGCTTGTTAAGTTGCTGACAATGTCATCTAAATTGGGCGTACGCAGTGCTTGGGCTAACACAGCAGCTAAGCGCGAGCTGACCACCAGCTCACCGCGTAAGGCTTTACGAATATCAAGTGCCACCTGCTCAGGCTGCATGTCTTTTAATAAGTAGCCATTTACCCCAAGCTTTAACGCATTATGGATATCATCGCCACTATCAGAGACTGTGAACATCAATACTTTAGCCTGATGGCCTTGCTCACGAATTTGCTCAGCAGTATCTAAACCGCTAAGGCCTGGCATGTTTTGATCAAGAATCACTAAGTCCACTTGGTTTTGGGCAAGATAGCTCAATGCTTCTTCACCACTACTGACATCGGCGACTACTTGAAAGTCGGGCTCTAAGCTAAGTAGATCGGCCATACCACGTCGTAGCATGGGATGGTCATCGACCAGGAGGATTTTGGCAGGGGAGGTCGCGGTATAAACTTTCGTTGACATAGAGACTCACAAAGGTAAAAAATAAAAAGAATAATCAAATATAAACACTTAAATCGTATTACTAGAAAAAGGGTCTGTTAACACATAACTGATGAACAAAGAAGCTGTATACAACAAGGCGCCACAAGCTATCCATTAAAAAAATCTGGCGAAAAGCGTGCTTCTACCACAGTGCCTGTCGGCTCATTATTGCTGACAGTTAATTGGCCGCCCAAGCTTTTGGCGCGCTCTTGCATAATCATAAGCCCATGATGATGGGTCTGATCAAAACTACCTGATAGCCCTTTGCCATCATCGCTAATACTTAACAAGGTATCATTACTGTCTGCAATATAGCCAAAATTTACGGTCACGTTCTTGGCATTGGCATGGCGGCAGATATTAGATAAGGCCTCTCGAACAATCTGAATCACATTGACCTGCTCGCTTGCGCTTAGATTTAAGGAGATAACTTGATTGCTCACCTTGACATTAAAACCGCCTTTTTTGGCAAATTCTTCTGCCGAATTGTGTAGTGCCTCATCGAAACTGTCATCATTAAGGCTTAGACGGAAAGTTACCAACAGGTCTCTTAGGTGCTGATAGGCAGAGGTCAATCCGTCTTTTAGCTTGCCAATAGAGTCACTTACTAACGCCAAATCTGGGCTATCACAGTGAGTGTGCTGCAGTCGTTTTTCCAAAATAGTGGTCTGTATCTTCAAGTAAGATAAAGACTGCGCTAATGAGTCATGCAGCTCACGAGCAATGGTGGCGCGCTCCTCTAATAATATGATCTGATGCTCTTGTTGGCGCTGCTGTAACAAAAACATCGCCGTACTAATTAAGTTGGTTAAAGCGGTGATGGCCGGCTTGTTATTGGCAATTAATGCTTGTGTTTCTGTATCATCGATCATCGAATCAAGTTGAGCTACCTGTACCAAAGGAATGCGGTTCTCTGATGGGGTGGCCTGCTCAGTAGGGCGGCTTATGCCTAAAGATTTAGGGCGCACCCGTAAATCCCCAAACTGCGACTTTTGATGACGGATCAAAAAAGACTCCGTATAGAAGCTGGACTTAATCAAACAGCTATCACAGGTGGTGGTTGAGCACAAATCTCGCAGCTCACTACTGTGAATGGCAATGGCATCTTTATTGTCGATTAAATCGCCTTTGATACACAGTGTGAATTCAAGCTCTGGGATAATTTTACCAAAATCTGCAATCAGCCGGTTTAGTTCAGTAATACTCACCTGGCTGGTGGTTAAGTATTTGGCAAAGTCATACAGCAGTGACAATACTTGGTTGTCCTGCGTTAGGTGCGCGGTTTTTAATGCAATTTGTCTTTCCAAAAATTGTTTATTTTGCTCAATGGCGCTCACCATATCATTAAAAGAGCGGCCAAGCTCCTCAAACTCTTTATAACCGGTCAAGTGAACCCGAGTCTCTAGCTTACCTGAGGTAAAGGCAGCTTTGGCCTGCATCAATTTTTTGACCGGCAATAATACCTTTTTACGCAGCTCATAAATACCGCCAATCATGATAAGTATCATCAGACTCATTGAGATGAGCTGTAATAACTGCTGGCGGTTTTGCCGCTGCTCATTACGATACTGTAATTGAGACACCACCGCATCAACTTGCTGTATATATGGCAAGGACGCTTTATAAAACCCTACGCTGTCACGTGCCAATAGTAGGGGCATTAAGGTCTGTGTCCAGCCTTGATGAATGCGCTCAATTTGTCGATCGATGCGAGTGTCTTTATTGGTACGTTGGCTTTGATAGTGTTGCAGTAAGCTTTGACGCCGATTCATATCGTCTATCAGCTGATTAATCTGCTGCACTGAGCTGATATCCGCAGCTCTTAGCTCAGCGCTACTTTGGTCGGCCACCAATAAAAAGTTCATGCGGTAGGTGGCCATTCTAATGGAGCCAGCAGTATTAATGGCTTTGGCATCATTTTGCGCCGCCCATGCCAAAAACCCACTACTTAGGGCAGTGCCCAAAAAGAGCAAAATAATCAGTGTCGTGGCTATCCAAGAGCGAACTGCTAATGTATTAGGTATGGGCATCGTATATAACTACTTGATATATTTGAATTTAAAAAAGTTTCTGGAGCCGATCTTTTTAGAGATTTTGAGTATTTCTTTGAGCCAAAAAAGATGAGAAAAAAAAGGGGTAGGCTAAATTAGCATTTACGCCCCAAGCTTTGACATACTCCTAAAGTAGTAGTTAATAAGCGCTAATGCAAGTTACCTACTTAAGTGGATACATTAAACCCTTATAACCATATTAAATTCATGATGGCTGAAGTACCTTAACTTATCGAACAACAAGCCGTGACTGTGAGTTATCAACAGTACTAAGTGAGGTAAGTATGGGTGTGAATAAAGAAGACTTAAAAGGGGGCAAGCTCATCACTGACTGGCGCCCAGAAATGGAAGATTTTTGGGAAAACGGCGGTAAGCAGGTCGCCAGCCGCAACTTATGGGTGTCTATCCCAGCACTGCTATTGGCCTTTGCGGTATGGATGGTCTGGAGTGCGGTGATTGTTAACTTGCCTGAGATTGGCTTTGGCTTTGATGAGGGGCAGCTGTTTTGGCTGGCCGCTTTACCAGGATTGTCTGGGGCGACGCTGCGTATTTTTTATTCGTTTATGGTGCCTATCTTTGGTGGACGTCGCTGGACGGCCATCTCTACCGCGTCACTGCTTATCCCTGCAGTGTGGATGGGCTTTGCGGTTCAAAATCCTGATACGCCCTTTAGCGTGTTTGCCATGATTGCACTACTGTGCGGCTTTGGTGGCGCAAACTTTGCGTCCTCTATGTCCAACATCTCGTTTTTTTATCCTAAAGATAAGCAAGGCACAGCACTGGGTTTAAACGCAGGTCTGGGCAACCTAGGTGTGTCTGTGATGCAGTTTGTGGTGCCTTTGGTAATCGGTTTTGGTGTGTTTGGCGCACTTGGCGGTGCACCGCAAGTGACTGAAGCGGGCAAAACACTTTATCTGCAAAATGCAGGCTTTATCTGGGTGCCTTTTATTGCACTGGTGTCTATTGCTGCTTGGTTTTTGATGAATGATATTGCCTCGGCAAAAGCATCGTTTAAAGATCAAGCGGTTATCTTTAAGCGCAAGCACAACTGGATCATGTGTGTGCTATATATGGCCACCTTTGGCTCGTTTATTGGCTTTTCGGCCGCCTTTCCGATGCTGATTAAAAAAGGATTTCCGGATGTCAATGCGTTGCAGTTTGCCTTTTTAGGCCCCTTAGTCGGTGCGTTATTCCGTCCTGCAGGTGGCTGGATTGCTGATAAATTGGGCGGCGCCCGAGTGACATTCTGGAACTATGTGGTGATGATATTGGCCGTAGTGGCGGTGATGTACTTCTTGCCAAGTGGCACCAGCGCCGGTAGCTTTACGGGGTATCTGATCTCATTTATGGTACTGTTTGTCACCACAGGGATTGGTAATGGCTCAACCTTCCGTATGATTCCAGTTATCTTTAGAACGGTATTAGAGCGTGAGCATCCTGACAAAGTAGGCACAGAGCCTTTGTTTGTTGAGATTCGCAAAGAGTCAGCAGCAGTGGTGGGCTTTACCTCAGCAGTAGCGGCTTATGGTGCTTTCTTTGTGCCTAAGATGTTTGGCTCAGGCTTAGGTGTCAATGGCACATTCATCGCTTTGATTGCCTATTATGTGGTTTGTATTGTCTTAACCTGGTGGTATTACAGCCGCAAAAATGCAGAGTATCCGTCATAGGGCTATAGTGTAGGGCTATAATGGTAAGACACACAATGTAGTTATTTAGGACTTACGCAGGATTAGGGATTTTAGCGATTGGGTATTATTTTCTCGCTTGCTGTACGGTAGTTCCAGAGGCTTCAAAAACAATCCCCAGTCGCTCTTTAAGGATTACATTCTGGGTTTTGCGTAAGTCCTATTATTAAAACTAAGCGGTGAAAGCGTCACTTAAATAAGTGGCGCTTTTTTATTGCCCAAAGTAAAGCCGCCAACTGTCTTAAAAAAGGTTTGGTTACAAAAAAGTGGATAACTTAATCGTTACAACTTTGAGGTTATGAAAAAAATAGAGCTTAAAAAAAGAGCCATGAGCTAACCCTAAAGTGGTAGGCGATTGCCTATGTTAGATGATAGTAAGCCAGGTGCGGGATAAATAGAATACAGCCTATCTAATGATATCTATTGCTCACGCACTGACAGCATCAGGATTAGGCTGCTGCTCTGAGCTTTTTTGTACATCGAAGTCTTAACCTAGAGGATAGCAATATGAGCCATTTACTCGACCAGTTTCGTTTTTTTAAACGCAAAAAAGGGGAGTTCGCTGACGGTCATGGTGAAGTGCGCGATGAGTCGCGAGGATGGGAGGACGGTTACCGTAATCGCTGGCAATATGACAAAATTGTGCGTTCAACACATGGGGTGAACTGTACAGGCTCATGCTCATGGAAAATCTATGTCAAAAACGGCCTGGTGACTTGGGAGACGCAGCAAACCGATTATCCACGTACCCGTCCTGATCTGCCTAACCATGAGCCACGTGGCTGTCCTCGCGGGGCAAGCTATAGCTGGTATATGTATTCTGCTAACCGGGTTAAGTATCCAAAGGTGCGTAAGCCATTATTAAAGCTATGGCGCGCGGCCAAAGCACAGCACAAAGACCCAGTTGATGCGTGGGCAAGCATTGTTGAAGACCCAAGCAAAACAGTTGAATACAAATCAAAACGGGGTATGGGCGGTTTTATTCGCTCAAGCTGGGATGAGGTGAACGAAATCATCGCCGCCAGTAACGTCTATACCGCCAAAACTTATGGCCCTGACCGTATCGTTGGTTTCTCACCGATTCCGGCGATGTCTATGGTCAGCTATGCCGCTGGTAGCCGTTATTTGTCCTTAATCGGTGGTGTGTGTCTGTCGTTTTATGATTGGTACTGCGACTTACCGCCAGCGTCTCCCATGACATGGGGCGAGCAAACCGACGTGCCTGAATCCGCGGACTGGTACAACTCAGATTACATCATCGCTTGGGGTTCTAACGTACCGCAGACCCGTACCCCTGACGCTCACTTCTTTACCGAAGTACGTTATAAAGGTACCAAAACAGTTTCTATCACACCAGATTATGCTGAAATATCAAAGCTAACCGACCTGTGGCTAAATCCAAAACAGGGTACTGATGCGGCGGTGGCTCAAGCGTTTTGTCACGTGATTATCAAAGAGTTCTATCTCAAGCAGCCAAGCGATTATTTCATTGATTACGCCAAGCGTTACACCGACATGCCAATTTTGGTCATGTTAGAAGAAGATGACAATGGTGGTCGCCGTCCGGGTCGTTACCTACGTGCCTCAGATTTGGTCGATGACTTAGGTGAAGAAAATAACCCTGAGTGGAAAACCATCGGTATTAATAATGATGGTGAACTGGTATCGCCGCTAGGCTCTATCGGCTACCGCTGGGGTGAAAAAGGTAAATGGAACCTTGAGCAAAAAAGCGGCTCAACTGGCAAAGACATCGACTTAACCTTAAGTCTGAAATCCGATGTTGGCGAGCAAGAGGTTTGTGACGTCGCCTTTGATTACTTTGGTCATACCGAGCATCCTTACTTTAATGCCGTGGCTGGTGATGCGCTGCAAGTTAAACGTGTGCCTTGCAAAACTGTCACTTTAGCGGATGGCAGCACTGTTAAAGTGGCCACTGTATTTGACTTAACGGTTGCGAACCTAGGCGTTGATAACGGTCTGGGCGGCGAGCATGTGACTGATGATTATAACGATGCTACTGTACCTGGCACGCCAGCTTGGCAAGAGGTTATCACTGGTTTATCTCGTGAAAAAGTGATCCAAGTGGGCCGTGAGTTTGCCGAAAACGCACACAAAACTCATGGTAAATCGATGATTATCATCGGTGCTGGTATGAACCACTGGTATCACCTAGATATGAACTACCGCGGCGTGATTAATATGCTGATGCTGTGCGGCTGTATCGGTAAATCAGGTGGCGGCTGGGCACACTATGTGGGCCAAGAGAAACTACGCCCACAAACGGGCTGGTTGCCACTGGCATTTGCACTAGACTGGCACCGTCCGCCACGTCACATGAACGGCACAAGCTTCTTCTACAACCACAGCTCACAGTGGCGCCATGAGACCGTGTCGGCACACGAGATTTTATCGCCTCGAGTGAATAAGAAGTTCTTCCCAGAGCACATGCTCGATTACAACATTCAAGCCGAACGTGCTGGCTGGTTGCCATCGGCACCTCAGCTGAACCGTAACCCGCTATCTATTGCGGCTGCGGCCAAAGCACAAGGTAAAGAGATTGAAGAGTATGTGGTGGATTCATTGCATGACAACAGCTTACGCTTTGCTTGTGAGTCACCTGATAACCCACAAAACTTCCCACGCAATATGTTTATCTGGCGCTCAAACCTTTTAGGCTCGTCCGGTAAAGGTCATGAGTACATGCTGGAGTATTTCTTAGGTACCAAAAACGGCCTAATGAGTGAGGACAGCTTGCCAGATGGCCTGCGTCCAAAAGAGGTCGATTATGTCGAAGAGGGCGCCAAAGGTAAGCTTGACTTGGTGGTGACGCTCGATTTCCGTATGTCATCAACCTGCTTGTATTCAGACATCGTACTGCCAACGGCAACTTGGTATGAAAAAGATGACATGAACACTTCAGACATGCATCCATTTATTCATCCATTAACCGCAGCCACTGACCCCGCTTGGGAATCAAAAACAGACTGGGAAATCTACAAAGGTATTGCCAAAGCCTTCTCGGCAGTATCCGTAGGCCACTTAGGCGTTGAGACGGATGTGGTGACCTTGCCCATGCAGCACGATAGCCCAGGCGAGTTGGCACAGCCCTTTGGTGGTACCGACTGGAAAACCGCTGGCGAGCGACCAGTACCAGGTAAAAACTGCCCCATGATTAAAGTGGTTGAGCGTGATTATCCCAATACCTATGCCAAATATACCTCTCTAGGCCCTGCACTTGAGAAACTGGGTAATGGCTCAAAAGGCCTCAACTGGGATATGACCAAAGCAGTCAAAGACTTAGGCGATTTAAACCATCGGGTGACCACACCGGGTGTGTCAGAGGGTCGTCCACAAATCTTTACCGCTATTGATGCGTCAGAAACCATCTTGATGCTCGCCCCTGAGACCAATGGTGAGGTCGCGGTGAAAGGCTGGAAGGCGCTAGAAGAATTTACTGGCCGTGAGCACGCTCACTTAGCGGAATCAAGCGAGCACGAAAAGATCCGCTTTAGAGACATTGTGGCTCAGCCGCGTAAGATTATCTCAAGCCCAACCTGGTCAGGTCTTGAGTCTGAATCGGTCAGTTATAACGCTGGTTACACCAACGTTCATGAGCTGATTCCTTGGCGTACCATTACCGGCCGTCAGCAGTTTTATCAAGATCACCCTTGGATGCAGGCGTTCGGTGAGCAAATGCAGCAGTATCGTCCGCCGATTGATACCAAGACCACAGACATCATGAAAGACGCTAAGCCCAATGGTAACAAAGAGATTGTACTGAACTTCTTAACCCCGCACCAAAAATGGGGTATCCACAGTACCTACTCTGAAAACTTACTAATGCTAACACTTAGCCGTGGTGGTCCGATTGTTTGGTTATCCGAAAATGATGCCAAGTCAGCCGGTATTGAGGACAACGACTGGATTGAAGTGTTTAACGTCAACGGTGCAATTACCGCCCGTGCCGTGGTCAGTCAACGTGTCAAAGACGGCATGACCATGATGTATCACGCGCAAGAAAAACTGGTCAACATCCCAGGCTCTGAGCAGACCGGTACCCGAGGCGGTATCCACAACTCAGTGACCCGTACCATCTTGAAGCCAACACACATGATTGGTAGCTACGCCCAGCAATCATACGGCTTTAACTACTATGGTACGGTCGGCTGTAACCGTGATGAATTTGTGGTGGTGCGTAAGATGTCGAAGATTGATTGGCTGGAGGATAAGCCAGATGACTCATTACCACAGCCATTACCAACCACTTTAGAAGGTTAAGACAACCTTAAACACGTTAATTTGGAGCACACACCCATGAAAATCAGATCACAAGTAGGCATGGTGCTTAACCTCGATAAATGTATCGGTTGTCACACTTGCTCAGTTACCTGTAAAAACGTTTGGACCAGCCGTGAAGGGATGGAATACGCCTGGTTTAACAACGTAGAATCAAAGCCGGGTATCGGTTATCCCAAAGAGTGGGAGAATCAAAATAAATGGAATGGCGGCTGGATTCGTAATGCCAATGGTACGATTAATCCACGCATCGGCGGTAAATTTCGAGTGTTAGCGAACATCTTCGCTAACCCTGATTTGCCAGAGATTGATGATTATTACGAGCCGTTTGACTTTGATTATCAGCACTTGCACACCGCACCGATTAGCAATCATCAACCGATTGCACGTCCTCGCTCTGCCATTACTGGTAAGCGGATGCAAAAAATCGAGTGGGGCCCTAACTGGGAGGAAATCTTAGGCTCAGAGTTTGAAAAGCGTCGCCGTGATAAAAACTTTGATAACGTGCAAGCTGACATCTATGGCGAGTACGAAAATACTTTCATGATGTATTTACCACGTCTGTGTGAGCACTGCTTAAACCCAACTTGCGTGGCGTCATGCCCAAGTGGGGCAATTTATAAGCGTGAAGAAGATGGTATTGTGTTGATTGACCAAGACAAATGCCGCGGCTGGCGTATGTGTATCTCAGGCTGCCCTTATAAGAAGATTTACTACAACTGGAAATCAGGTAAATCTGAAAAATGTATCTTCTGTTATCCGCGTATCGAAGCGGGTATGCCAACCGTGTGTTCTGAAACTTGTGTGGGCCGTATCCGCTACCTTGGCGTGTTGTTATACGATGCCGATAAGATTGCGGAAGCTGCGAGCACCCCAAATGAGCAAGACTTATACCAAGCACAACTGGATGTATTCTTAGATCCAAACGATCCAGAAGTCATCGCTCAAGCATTAAAAGACGGCGTACCTCAATCTGTGATTGATGCGGCACAAAAATCACCCGTTTACAAACTGGCGATGGACTGGAAATTGGCACTGCCATTACACCCTGAGTACCGTACGCTACCTATGGTGTGGTATGTACCGCCTTTATCACCGATTCAAAACGCAGCAGAAGCGGGCAAAGTAGGTATGGATGGTCTGATTCCAGATGTTGACAGCTTACGTATCCCACTGCGTTATTTAGCCAACATGCTAACCGCTGGTGATGAAGAGCCAGTACGCATGGCACTAAAACGCCTACTTGCCATGCGCAGCTACAAGCGTATGCAATTGGTTGAAAAGCAAGAAGTGCAAAGCATCCTAGATGATGTGGGCTTAACCAAATTGCAAGTTGAAGAGATGTACCGCTATCTAGCGATTGCCAACTATGAAGACCGTTTTGTGATCCCAACGGCGCATAGAGAAGAGGCCATGAGTGATGCCTTTGCGGAGCGTAATGGTTGCGGCTTTACCTTTGGTGAAGGCTGCTCAGGCAGCAGTGACACCAGCATGTTCGGTCAGAAAAAAGCGACCCGCCGTGACTTTATTGACACCGTTCAAAAGTGGGAGGTGTGACATGACAGACGTTATCCAAAGCCAACGATTAGATGCCGGTATAGAGGACACGATGACCACTACACCAACCCTTGCAGACTCGGATATGAAGATTTTAAAAGTATTGAGCTTGCTGATTGATTATCCGGCCAATGAGCTGTTTGAAGGGGACACGCTGGTACTGTCAAAAGACATTGTTAGCACTTCACCGCTTATTAGCCCAGAGGTGCGTGCTCAGATTGCAGCACTGATAGATGAGCTGGTTGAGATGGGGTCACTTGAAGCGCAAGCGCAATATGATGGTTTGTTTGAGCGTGGGCGTTCACTATCGCTATGGCTGTTTGAACATGTGCATGGTGAGTCACGTGACCGTGGTCAGGCCATGGTCGATTTGATGGGTCAATATGAAGACGCTGGCTTTGAGATTGGTCTAAAAGAGCTGCCTGATTATCTGCCAATGTATTTAGAGTTTTTGGCATATCAAGCAGCAGTGGGCGGTGATGAGATTCAAATCCGTATGGATATTGCGGATGTCAGCCACATCATTGCACTACTGGCCGCCAGACTCAAAGACCGTGATAGCTTGTATGAAGGCTGCTTTAATGCACTATTACAAATCGCTGGTAAGCCGCTTAATACAGTGGAAGCACTTGAGGAGCAGGTGCAAAGTGAACAGCGTGATGACACCTTTGAGGCGCTGGATCAAGAGTGGGAAGAAGAGGTGGTGGAATTCTTAGGCGCGCAGCAAGAAGAGCGCTGCCCCTCTAATACCCAAAACCTTGCCAAGGGTATCGCTATTGACCGAAGTGTGATGCCGCCAAAACAAGTCGATGCCCCTGTGCATTGGGTGGATTTCGATACGTCGAAACCTGTTAAACAGCCTTAAGGAGAGAGTCTCGTGAATATTGCAGATCCTGGTGTACAGTCTTTGGCCAACTTAAACTGGCTACAAATTTTCTTATTTGGTATCTACCCCTACATTGCATTAGTGGTTGCCATCCTTGGTACTTGGGCGCGTTTTGATTTGTCACAGTACTCATGGAAGACCGGCTCTTCACAAATGCTGCGCAAAAAGAACATGCGCCTTGCCAGCAATTTATTCCACGTGGGTATTATTGTTGTCCTGCTGGGTCACTTGGTTGGTATGTTAACGCCTCACTTTATTTATGAGCCATTTATCAGCGCTGCACACAAGCAAATCCTAGCGGTGGTGGTTGGTGGTATTGCAGGGGTAGTGTGCTGGATTGGTATGGTGATGTTGATGGTACGCCGCTTTACCGATGATCGTATCTCGCATACCTCATCTTTTAGCGACAAATTGGTACTGATACTGCTATTTATCCAGCTCAACTTAGGTCTGATATCTATCTTTACTTCCATGCATCATCTTGATGGGTTAACCATGATGAATCTTGCTGGCTGGGCACAAGATATTACGATCTTAAGACCTTGGCATGCGGCCGCTCGTATCGAACAAGCCGATCTGATTTATCAGCTGCATATGGCGCTAGGCATTACCCTGATTATGATTTTCCCATTTACTCGTTTGATTCATATCATCAGTGCGCCAGTGTGGTATTTGGGTCGCCGCTATCAGATTGTGAGACAAAAAACCTCTCAGTAGGAATTTATCACAATTGCTATACAACAAAGGGTTGGTCCGGTAAAATCATAAGATTCATTTCAAATGAATCTTATGATAGAATAGCGCCCTGCAGTGATGAGCAAGGCTATTTTATTCGCTGCTTTATATTCTTTTACCTACCAACCCGTGCTCAATGCCGAGTTGCATACCCTACTGATTAAGGAAATCACAATGGCATCACCCAAAACATTACAAGTCGTAAAAGCAACCGTTCCTGTGCTTGAAACTCATGGCACCCAGATTACTACGGTCTTTTATCAAAATATGTTTGCTGAGCACCCTGAGCTTTTGGATATTTTTAATGAAACTAACCAAAAGCTAGGACGCCAGCAAAGCGCTCTTGCGACCACAGTTTTGGCCGCAGCCAAGCATTTAGAGCAGTTAGAAGTATTATTACCGCAAGTGATGCAAATTGGTCATAAGCACCGCGCGTTACAGATTAAGCCTGAACATTATCCTATCGTTGGTAAACATTTATTGGGCGCCATCAAGGAAGTACTGGGTGATGCCGCCACAGACGAGATTATCGAGGCTTGGGCAGAGGCGTATGCTGAGATTGCAGAGGTGTTTATCAAGGTAGAACAAAGCATGTACGAGCAGGCCATGTGGCCAGGCTTTGCGCCCTTTAAAGTGGTGGATAAACAAATCACCGGCACAGACATCGCCGCCTTCACGGTACAGCCTGAAGACAGCAGCCTAGATATCCGTGCATTGCCATTAACAGCAGGTCAGTACATTACTGTAAAAACCGACCCACAAGACAGTGACCATATTGCCTTAAGACATTATTCACTGTATTCAGTCGATAGCAGCGACGGTATTAAATTTGCGGTACGCCGTGACAACCGTAATGCTCATCGCGGCTTGGTGTCTAACTACTTGCATGATCATGTGGAAGTCGGCGATACCATCTTACTCTCTGCACCGGCAGGGGATTTTGAATTAAATAAACCTCTTATTGAACAAAATGAGGTGCCCTTGGTATTAATCAGTGCGGGCGTGGGCATTACACCAGTACTGGCTATGCTTGAGGCGCAAGTAAAAGCCAATCCTAGTCGCCCTATCATCTGGGCTTATGCGTGCCAAAACCCAGAGTTTCAAGCCTTTGATACCCGCGTAGCGCAGCTACTAGGCCAAGCTCAAAATGTACAACAGCACACCTTCTACTTTGAGCAAGGTCAACTATTAGATGAAAGCTGGCTAAAAACCCTACCTAATCCTGCCGATGTCTATGTGTGCGGCTCTATGGTCTTTATGGACAGCATGATTGAAGGGTTAATGGCATTGGAGCACAGCGGCGATAACATCCACTATGAGCCCTTTGGTCCAAAAATGAGCCTAAGCGTGGGCTAGACGCCTTCAATGAAATTAAATCACGCTGTTCATCTGTAGCAGCAGCTCTATAAAGCCTGCCGATATTAAGATTAAGGCGGCTTTATAGAGACATATGACTCAATGGAGTACACCATGACAGCAATGACTTACGACCCTAGACAAGCGGCGGATGACAATATTCGCATCATGCCCACCTCAGATGACTTAAAAAAGCTGCACTCTGATCAAGAGTTTATCCAAAAAGCACTGGCAGAGGAGCGTAGCAATCATCAAAATCTGATTGCCTCAAGTCGTGAAGAATTGCCAACAGTGCGTGTCAATGGTGTGGTAATTGACAAACAAGCCATCGCTCAAGAGCTACAGTATCATCCGGCACCCACCAAAGAGGATGCACTATTTTTGGCCACTCAAGCTTTGGTGGTGCGTGAGCTGTTAAAAAATGCAGTGCTTGATGATGATACCTTGGGTCAAGCCGCTTGGGAGGCCAATGAAGAGCAGGCCATCTCAGATTTAATTGAAAAAAACGTAACAGCCAGCACGCCTGATGGTGACACGTGCGAGCGCTATTACGAACAAAATAAAGCCGATTATAAAACCGCGCCCATTATGTCAGTACGTCATATCTTACTGGCGAGCTTACCTGAGGATGGGGAAGAGCGTTTGGCGCTTAAAAAACAGGCATATGAGCTTATTGAGCGGATTAATAACAGTACCAATGCTGATGCAGAATTTATTGAGCTGGCGCGTCAGTATTCAGCTTGCCCCTCAAAAGAGCAAGGCGGTGAGCTGGGCGTGTTAACCCAAGGCCAAACTGTACCTGAGTTTGAATCGGTCGTCTTCTCAATGGATGAGGGGTTAGCGCCCAGTCCGGTCGAGACCCGCTATGGATTTCATATCGTACAGGTGCTTGATAAACAGCCTGGTGTTCAGCTGGATTACTTGCAAGCCAAACCTGCTATCGCGAATAAGCTTGCACAGCAGGCTTTCCATCATGGGCTATGTGATTACTTATATACCTTGGCTGAGCAAGCAGAGATTGATGGTATTCAAATGGAGCTGGCTCAAGAGAATATTTTCCGCGGTTAGATAGGCTAGGCTGTAAGGTCAAAGTCAAAGTCAAAGTGTAAGTTACTAAGTGTATAAGGATGTATTATGAAACGTACGAATCAGCTTCAGCCTTTGTCACGAGAGCATCATTTAGGTCTGGTGCTCTCTCGCCGTGCTAAGGTATGTGCCAATGATGTTGAGGACATTG
Organism: Psychrobacter sp. H7-1; assembly: GCF_904846585.1. NCBI lineage: Bacteria > Pseudomonadati > Pseudomonadota > Gammaproteobacteria > Moraxellales > Moraxellaceae > Psychrobacter > Psychrobacter sp. H7-1. Next base: position 7,885 of record NZ_CAJHBH010000024.1, on the reverse strand, counting down.
CCAAACACTGGACAGCTTTGACGGACTATATTAACCAAAATATGACCAATCCCTTTAAGGTTGAAGATGATCTTATATTGGCCAAGCTAGAGGGTTATAGAGCCAGCCATCCTCAAGTGGCACAGGTCATTGATAAAATAGCTGAGCAGCATCAAAAGCTGTATCAGCTTATTGGTTTGCCTAGCCTGAGTGCCGCTCAAGTTCAAGAGCTTGCCAACGCTTTGTATGACCATATTCGTTTTGAGGAGCGTGAGCTGTTTCCACTGGCTCAACACGTGTTGTCCGAGAAAGAGCTGGATGCTATTTATGATGCCAGCTCTAAAAATATCAAACGTGAAAAAGAAAATCGATAAGCCATTACCTCGACAGGAAGTCATCACTTTTGTCTGTATGTACAATCGTAAGGAGATAACATGAGCCCTATAGTCATTCCCAGTCACTGGAGAGTCAAGCGCTCCACACCATTCTTCACCAAAGACAATATCCCTCCTGCATTACTGACCCACCACAATACAGCTGCAGGTATTTATGGTCAGATTTGCGTCATGCAAGGCACGGTTACCTTTTTTGGCTTTGCTGATGAAGCTGCCACTGAGCCTGAGAAAAAAATTGTGATTCAGGCCGGCCAGTTTGCAGTCAGTCCACCACAGTATTGGCACCGGGTTGAGCTAAGTGACGATGCTCAATTTAATATTAACTTTTGGTCCGAAAAAGAGCATGAAGGCAGCAAGCTTATGCAGCAGTCAAAAGTACACAATCAGCCCATCGCAGATTTATTCGATGAGGGTGTGAAGGATGCACCCAAAAAATAATACCAAATCTAAAAATTAACATAGCAAGGATGACGAGTGAAAAGATGACAAGTGAAAACTGTACACCTGGTACGGTAAACGAGTTTGACAACGCTAGGTTGTTTTTTAGAAAAGGTATAAGCCATAAGCCATAAGGTATAAGCCATAAACAAGGCGGTGACATGCTGATTATAGAACGCACTAGGGGGTTAATATCAGCAGGCTTATTTAGTCGCGACATTGATTAAATGGGCATGATTTTATATGCTGAGCGAACCTTGTACTTTTGTTGATTTAATCCCTAAGGAGACTAAAATGACGGCGACTATATTTCATAACCCAAAGTGCAGCACTTCGCGCAATGCTTTGGCCATTATGCAAGCATCAGGTGAGACACCTGAGGTGATCGAGTATTTAAACACACCTCCAAGCCGTGAGTATTTGGTCAATTTGCTAAATCAGATGCACATGGCACCGCGCGAGCTGATGCGCAGCAAAGAAGCGGTGTTTACTGAATTGGGCTTAGATAATCCTGAGGTGTCAGATGATCAACTCATCGATGCCATGATTAGCCACCCAATTTTAATCAATCGACCGATTGTGGTGACAGACAAGGGCGCTGTGTTATGCCGTCCCTTAGAGCGGGTATTTGAGGTTTTAGCCACTCCTGTAGAGACATTTACTAAAGAAAATGGCGAGATTATTACCTACCCCGCGCTGTAGCTGAAGCCAACTAAAAGCCAGCTCAATGGGTTGATTTTGGCCGCTGGATTGCCTGATCTGTTTTGATTGTAGATACGCCCTGAGCCTTACGGTTTAGGGCTTTTTTTTGAGGAGTATGCCGGTATATCGCGCTTTTAGGAAAAAATGTAACGGCCATTAAAATATATTGTTGAGTAAAAAAACTAGGCATATAATAACTGCAAATCGTAAGTATTAATATTTACAATATCTTAACTTGTTTGGATATAGCCCATGGATAAAGCCATGATCGCCACCGATGCAGATGCCTCTGAGTCTGCTAACAGCTATCCTACCTCATCTTACTCACTTATCGATCTTGCAAAAAATCAAATCGCTTTGATAGAAGCCATTGTCGAAAATCCTCGTTTTGGAGGGTTAGATGCTGTGGTCAGTCAGCGCCTAAAAGACTTAGGGTTTTTGCCCAATACCCCGATACGTATTGTCGCTAAAGGTTTATTTGGTAAGCCGCCTTATGCAGTGCAATTAGGCTCAGGCGTGCAATTTAGCTTGCGTCTTGATGAGCTACAAAAAATTCGCTGCAAGGCGTTATAGCCCCAGATACCTGTCCCCATTTTTGTAGGCTTTTTTTACCCATAAGTGACTCCCCGTATGTCAACATCTTCTTTAGCCAGTGCCGCCACTGAGGGCAGCATAGCCCCCATTACTATCGCGCTGGTCGGCGCCCCAAATTGTGGCAAAACCGCTTTGTTCAATGTTTTGACCGGCTCAAAAGCCAAAGTGGCTAACTATTCAGGTGTTACGGTCGATAAGCGCTCAGCGCCTTTTATTAATCAAAGCCAGGTCAGGATTTTGGATTTGCCAGGCACTTATAGTCTAGCAACCACAAGTCCCGATGAAGAGGTCACTCGAAAGGTCTTGATGGGTGAGATGCCCAGTGAGTCTATCCCCGATGCCATCTTGGTGGTTGCTGACGCCACCAACTTACGAATGTCGTTAAGGATGATTCTTGAGCTAAAAAGCTTGGGTCTACCGATGATGGTGGCATTAAACCTAAATGATGTGGCAGTCAGCCGCGGTATGGTTGTCAATGAAGACAAACTCTCTGAGCAGCTTGGGGTACCTGTGGTAAAAACGGTGGCTATCAAGCGTCGCGCTAATGATGCTTTATTATCATTAATTAAAGAGTTCTCGCAGCGCCAACACCGCCACATAAGGCCAGTACGCTTCGCCCAAGATGTACCCGATCCACAGCAGCTGTATCAACGCGCTGATGAGATAATCAGCCAAACCGTTTCTACACCGCACAGATTGCCTAAGTGGCATGAGCGTTTAGATTATTGGGTGCTGCATCCTGTGGCGGGGGTGGTTATATTGCTAAGTATATTGTTTGTGATTTTCCAAGCCATCTATGCTTGGGCCGCCCCTATGATGGATGGGCTAGAGCTGTTGGTAAATGGCTTTGGGACGATGATAGCCAGTTACTTACCTGAGGGTATCTTAAAAAGTCTACTGGTAGACGGTATTATTGCTGGGGTTGGCAGTGTGGTGGTGTTTGTGCCTCAGATTGCCTTACTGTTTTTATTCTTGTTAATTTTGGAAGATTCGGGCTATCTGCCGCGCGCCGCCTTTTTATTAGATACGTTATTGTCCAAAGTGGGGCTGTCAGGCCGCTCTTTTATCCCGCTCTTATCTGGGTTTGCTTGTGCTGTACCGGCTGTTATGTCGACCCGTACCATTCCAAACCCTAAAGAGCGCTTTGTGTCCATAGCGGTATTGCCTATGCTCACTTGCTCGGCGAGGTTACCTATTTACGCATTGATCATAGCTGCGGTGATACCCAATAAGAGCGTGTTTGGGCTTTTTAATTTGCAAGGGATGACCTTATTTGTGTTATATACCGCAGGTATTGTGTCCGCCTTATTCATCTCTTGGCTAATGACCCGAGTGGGACGCAGTAAAAGCGATGCAGCCAGCTTTCCGTTATTGATGGAGCTGCCCACTTATCGTATGCCCAATGTCAAGCATATTGCCACTGAGCTGTGGAGCAAGGTTAAGGCCTTTTTGGTACGGGCAGGGACCGTGATCTTTGCATTAAGCGTGCTGCTTTGGGCCTTGGTGAGCTTTCCCTCAGCACCAATAGGCAGTACAGATCCAGCCATCAACCACAGTTTTGCCGGCATGCTTGGCCATGTTATTGAGCCAATTTTTAGCTCCATCGGCTTTACTTGGCAGATGTGCATTGCCATGATTCCGGGTCTGGCCGCCCGCGAGGTGGTGGTGGCGGCGCTAGGTACTGTATATGCTGTGGGCAATGTCGGTGAAGAAGCGGTGAGCCATACTCTAATGCCGATTATCCATAATCAGTGGGGATTGGCCACAGCGTTCTCCTTTTTAGCCTTTTATATTTATGCCCCCATGTGTCTGGCAACGTTGACCGTGATTCGCAGAGAAACCAAATCTTTGCCGCAGACCTTAGCCATTACTGGCTATTTGTTTGCCTTAGCCTATGTGATGGCGTGGATAACGTACCGAGCTGCAGGTTTTATTTTTGGTCTATAAATTATTGGAGTAATAAGCGATGTCTCATGTTGTCGAATATGGCCTGGTGTTTATTATTATCGCCTTGGCTTTATATTATGTGTGGACTAGAGTATTGTTCAAAAAATCAAGCAGCTGTGCCTCTGGCTGCGGAAAGTGTGGCTCATAGCACGCCAAGCTTTCGCCTTATTTTTGATAAGGTTATAATCCATCCGTGATTCGTATTCGCTTGGGGTCACTTGAGCCTTGCTGCTTGATGGCGATATGCTTGATTTATTTAATATTTACCCTGATGCTGCTTAAGCCTTCTATACTGGCCACCAGAGTATCCCCTGTTACCACGGGTCCAACACCTGCTGGCGTACCGGTCATGATTAAGTCGCCTGGTTTTAACTCAAACAGCTGTGATAAACGAGAAATCACCTCAGAGACACTCCAGATTAAGTGAGTCAAGTCGCTATCTTGTCGCGTCTCGCCATTGACGGTCAGCTTAATATTACCGGCATTTATTTCACCCAAATCAGCGATAGGGGTCAGCTCACCAATTGGGGCTGAATAATCAAAAGCCTTGCCAATCTCCCAAGGGCGGCCTTGCTCACGCATGGTGGCTTGCAAGTCACGGCGGGTCATATCTAGTCCTACGCCATAGCCAAAAATACTAGAGGCAGCTTGTGCCACTGAGATGTCCTTTACAGGCTTGCCTATCGCTACCACAAGCTCAGTTTCGTAATGATAGTTTTCGGTCAATGGCGGATAAGGGATATCCACGCTACCATTGGCAGGCACTGCCACCACCGCATCACCATCGCCCGGCTTACAGAAAAAAAATGGTGGCTCACGATCAGGGTCTGAACCCATCTCTATCGCGTGAGCGGCGTAGTTGCGGCCGACACAATATACCCGGCGTACTGGGAATTTATCTTGAACACCCTTGACATCTAATGCTGCAGGCAAGCTGGGGTTAAAAACATAGGTCATAGCACAGTCCTTTTATAAGTGGGCCAAATGACCTATATTAAGGCACATTTAAACCAATTTATACCGCATATTATAGTAAAAATAAGGACATGCTATGCTAACGCACACCACCAGTCAATTAAAACCACAAACGCTCATCTTGCTGGCGCGCCTTACTCAATGAGTTTTTAGCGCAGTAATGAACAAGGTATTCTTTGGTCTTAAGGTAGAGGTTTTATGAACAATAAGCTTGGCGTTTTGTACTCTTTTCGCCGCTGTCCTTATGCAATGCGGGCGCGGCTTGGGCTGTTATTTGCCGGTGTGTCAGTTGATTTGCGTGAGGTGGTGTTAAAAAATAAGCCACCGCAAATGCTTGCCATCAGCCCCAAAGGCACGGTGCCTGTTTTGCAGTTAGCAGATGGGACAGTGATTGAAGAGAGCCGTGATATTATGCTGTGGGCACTTAACCAAAATGACCCTCAATGTTTACTGGATAACACAGTAGGCGCTCAAGCTAAGGCTTTAATTGATCAAAATGATACTGAGTTTAAATATTGGCTTGATCGCTATAAATACGCCGATCGTTATCCTGACATGAGCCAAGAGGCTTATAGGCAAAAGGGCGAGCAGTTTTTGCGCACCCTAGAAGCCTTGTTAACTCAGCACCCTTATCTTTTTGGCGAGCGCATCGGTGTGGCGGATATTGCCATTATGCCGTTCGTGCGTCAGTTCGCTCATGTTGATCGTGCACTGTTTTATCGCCTGCCTTATGTACATGTGCAGCGCTGGCTTCGGCATTGGCTTGAGCATCCACTATTTTTGCAGGCCATGACGAAATATACACCTTGGTCTGAGGGAGATGACGTGGTGGTGTTTGGCAGCTAAACCCAGCAGTGCTCATTAAAGCGCATTACTTTGCTTGGCAAGATCCGCTTTAAGCGATTAATGCCCCAAGATTTTAGATAAAAATAACTGGGCGCGATCGCTACGTGCCCCTTCAAAAAACTCATCTTTACTGCAGTTCTCCACGATGTGTCCCTCATCCATAAAGATGATACGGTTGGCAACTTGACTGGCAAATCCCATTTCATGAGTCACACACATCATGGTCATGCCCTCTTTTGCAAGCTCTACCATAACATCTAACACTTCTTGAATCATTTCAGGATCCAGTGCTGAGGTAGGCTCGTCGAATAACATACATACTGGGTCCATTGCCAAAGCGCGGGCAATGGCAACACGTTGCTGCTGCCCGCCTGACAGTTCGGCGGGGTATTTTTTGGCTTGAGCCGATAGCCCCACACGGTCAAGATAAGCCATGGCTTTTTGCTGGGCTACACTGTCACTGCGCCCCAAGACTTTGATTTGTGCCACAGTCAAATTATCAATGATTGAAAGATGCGGAAATAGCTCAAAATGCTGAAACACCATGCCCACTCGGCTACGTAGCTTTGGCAAATCAGTTTTTGAATCACCCACGGCTATGCCATTGACGAAAATCTCACCCTTTTGAAACGGCTCTAGCGCATTTACCGTTTTGATCAAAGTGGACTTACCACTACCAGAGGGCCCACAAACCACCACCACATCGCCACGATGCACGTGTGCGGTACAGTCAGTTAGTACCTGAAAGTCACCATACCATTTACTGACATTAGACATTTCAATTACCATCTCATCGCTGGCATGTCCTGTATCGGTGACCAATCCGCCAAAATCATTGATATAGGAATTGGGGCGGTCAGTAGGCATAGAGTCAGAGGTTAAAGGTGGGGTAGGGCTGTCAGGTTTTGTCTCAAATTTATTCATAATGGTATCCGTTATTATAGCTCTTAATATGAAGCAACTGCGCATGAAGCTTAAAATCGCATGGATTTTTGCAGGCGCTGAACCCCAATAGAGGCAATCAAACTAATGATGAAATACACAGCGCCGGCGCCTAAGATGTAAGGGGTTAAATATCCCATTAGCTCACCGCGTACGTAAGCTGATCGGAAAAAGTCACTCAATCCAATTGCAAATACTAAAGTGGTATCTTGGAATAAAATAATACACTGCTGCAAAATAAGCGGGGTCATTTTGCGAAAGGCTTGTGGCAAGATAATCAATCGCATGGTCTGAGCATACGTCATCCCTAAAGCTTTGGCTGCATTGACCTGTGCGCTACCAATGGATTGGATACCCGCCCTGACTACTTCTGAGAAATAAGCGGCTTCAAACACCATAAAGGCCACCACACAGGAGGTGAAGGCAGTATCAAAAGTAATGTAGCTACCGGTTAAGCCGTTATAAATCATCGGTACAGCAAAATAGAACCACAGTAGGATTAGCAGCAGCGGCACTGATCGAAAGAAGTTCACATATAGCTTGGCGGGTAGCTCAAGGGCTTTAATGCCTGATAAGCGCATCATGGCTAATACGGTCCCCAGTGCCATACCGCCTACTATCGCTAGTAGTAGTACTTTGAGGGTGACAATCATGCCACTGATTAGGCTTGGATATGCGGTGGTTAACTCGGTGACAAATGCACTCATTTTTTACCTCCTGCAATTAGCCCTGGGACACGAAGTTTTTGTTCAATAAGACCCATGATACCTATGAGCGATAGGTTAAATAGTAGATAGATAATGGTGGCGTAGGTATAGATTTCGATGTTGTTTTGGGTGTACTCACTGATGGTTTTGGTTTGACTAATAAGCTCCATCACCCCGACCAAAGAAGCAATAGAGGCATTTTTATAACAGTTGGTCAGCTCTGAGCTTAATGGGCATAGGTATCTACACAAATTTACTAGCCGCATCAGCGAATTGACGTAGTTTGTCAGGGGAATAATGATTTACCAGTTCGTTAAAATTAAGCCACTGGAACAATCCTGCCATCACAGCAGGTGCGGT